>JALWBR010000020.1 GCA_027037055.1 Aquificales bacterium
CCCTTACCGTAACACCTTCCTCTGATTCTTTGTTCGCGGGCTGGGGAGGTGATTGTACACCGTGCGGAACAAATACATCCTGTGATATAGATATTGACTCGGATAAAAATTGCACCGCAACAATTAATCGCAACAGACCACCCGTTATAAATTCCCTGAGTGCGAATCCCACCTCCGGTGTTGCACCACTTACAGTAAACTTCTTATGCGAGGCTTATGATCCAGATAGTTCCATAGCCCAGTACAGATGGGATTTCAACGGGGACGGAAACATAGAAGGTTACTCAAATGTGAATTCCATAAGTTATACCTATCAATCCCCTGGGAATTACACAGCCAAATGCATAGTAGTTGACGATCTCGGTGCAACATCTGAGGCATCTATCACCATCTCCGTTACAAGTCCTCCCTCCGATGAGGGAGTAGGAGATGGTGAGGAAAAAACTACGCAGGACACAAAGCCTTCATCTTCTACCACGAAGGCAAAAAAGAGGGGTTGCTTATCCCACGGCGGGCATGCCCTTATTTATCTTTACACCGTAATGATATTCATAACCATTAAGATATTACGCAGAAGGTTCTATTCGTAAGGCATTACTTCAGAAGTTATCTTTTTTACCACCTCTTTCCAGTTTCTTTTACCCTCCTCTATTTCATCCAGTTCTTTTTCCATCCTTGCGGTAAGGGAGTAGTCAACAAGATCGGGAAACTCTTCTTTAAGATAGTCAATTATATAAAAGGCTATATCCGATGGTATCAGGGTTTTGTTTTTCAACCTTACATAACCCCTCTTTTTAAGCAGGCTTGTAAGTACCGCGTAGGTTGATGGCCTTCCTATTCCCAATTTCTCAAGGGCCTTAACAAGTGTACCTTCCGTATATCTCGGAGGTGGTTTTGTTTCACGCCTTTTTATAAACACCTCTTCCAGTTTCAGTACTTCACCCTCTTCAAGGCGGGGCAATTCCTTTTCTTCCAACTGGTAAGGATACATAAGTGTCCACCCTTCAAATATTAGCTTGCTCCCCTTCGCAACCATATAGATGGGTTCTCTCAAACTCGGAGAGATGACCTCAATCTTTACTTTTATACTTTCTACTACAGCGGGAGCCATCAAACTTGCAAGGGTCCTCCGTAGAATAAGCTCAAAGAGAATTTTCTCCTCTTTGTCAACTGGCGTCCTGCTTATATCTACAGGTCTTATACATTCGTGGGCTCCCTGACTGAAGCCAGATTCCCTGAATTTCCTCAATTTTCCCACATACTCCTTTCCGAACTCTTTTTCAATAAATTTCATGAACTCAATACCCTTCTTTTCATTCATCCTGTGGCTATCCGTTCTCGGATAGGTGATGTAACCTTCCTCATACATAAGCTGGGCTATCTTCTGAGTTTTCTCAGGTGAAAAGCCGAGAAGTGCATTAGCCTCCGACTGAAGGGAAGAGGTTATGAAGGGTTTCGGGGGAGATATTTTTTCCCTTTTACTATCAATTTCCTTAACCCTGAACACACCCTCCCTTATCTTTTCAAGGATAATTAGGGCATCCGACGGATTCTCATATCTGTAATCATAAACCGCTTCAAAGGTATAACCGTCCTTAATAAACCGAGCCTTTACATAATAAAAGGTTTTCTTTTTAAACTCCCTTATCTCCCTTTCCCTTTCAACTACAAGCCTCAGTGCGGGAGATTGAACCCTCCCCGCGGATAGTTTAAAATTTCTGAATCTTCTCCAAAGATAGGGGGAGATCTTGTAACCTATAAGTCTGTCAAGGATCCTTCTTGCAAACTGGGCATGTACCGCATTCATATCAACGTCCCTTCCTTCCGCGAGACTCTTCTTTATGGCTTCGGGAGTTATCTCATAGAAGACAATCCTTTTTATATTGGGGTTTATCTTTTTAAGCTCTTCCTTAACAAAATAAGCTATAGCTTCTCCCTCCCTGTCTGGGTCCGTCCCGATGAATACTTCTTTCACCTTTTTAGCGGTTCTTTTGAGATCCTCAACTATCTTCTTTTTGCCTTTTATATAAACATACCTTGCCCTCAGGGTTTCCTCGTCAACACCTATGTTCTTTGAGGGCAGGTCCTTTATATGTCCCGCTGTTGCCTTTACAACAAAGTCCTTTCCGAGAAATCTTTTTATAGTTTTCGCCTTTGTTGGTGACTCAACGATAAAAAGTTTCATAATTCAATTTATTGTAAAATTTTCTTTCCCATGAGCGACGAAATCAGAAGTGTAAGAGGATTTCATGACATCTTAGGTAATGATTTAAAAAAATTCAGAAGGATAACCAATGTTGTAAGGAGGATACTTAAACTTTATAACTTTGAAGAAATAATACTTCCGGTCGTTGAGTATGCGGAGCTTTTTCAAAGGAGCATAGGTGAAGTTACGGATATAGTTCAAAAGGAGATGTTCACCTTTCAGGATAAAAAGGGTAGATGGCTTGCCTTAAGACCGGAAGGTACCGCGGGAACCGTCAGGGCGTATATTCAGCACAGGATGTATGCGGAGAGACCTTACAGAAAACTGTTCTATGAGGGACCCATGTTCAGATACGAGAGACCTCAAGCTGGCAGATACAGACAGTTCCATCAGATAGGTGCGGAGATATTCGGGGTGGGCGATCCAGAAGCGGATTTTGAGATCATTGAAATTGTTTACAAGATACTTAAGGAGCTGAACATAACCGTGGTTATAGAAATAAACTCCCTCGGATGTTTAAAATGCAGACCCGCGTACAGGGAAGAGCTTGTTACATTCCTCAATGAAGTTGAAGAGAATCTATGTGAAGTATGTAAGGAAAGAAAGGATAAAAATCCCTTGAGGGTTCTTGATTGTAAGGTTGAAACATGCAGGGAAACATTTAAATCCTCACCAAAGGTGATAGACTATCTCTGTGAAGAATGCAAAGAGCATTTTGAAAGACTTCAGAGTTTCCTTAATTCCTCGGATATACCTTACAGGATAAATCCTTCTCTTGTCAGAGGGCTTGACTACTACAGCAGAACGGTTTTTGAAGCGGTTTCCGATGATCTCAGTACAACAATAATAGCGGGAGGAAGATACGATTATCTCGTTGAACAGCTCGGCGGTCCCCCTACACCGGCAACAGGCTTTGCGGTAGGGATAGAAAGAACAGCATTGCTGTTGCCCGATGTAGAAGAGGATGTTGAAAGTTACATAGTTATACCCTTCGGGGAAGTAAAAGAGTACGCCATGAAGGTGGCGGATATCTTGAGAAGTAAAGGATATACGGTTGAGTTTTCATACAGGAGAGGGGGACTAAGAAAGCAACTTGAATATGCGGATAAGATGGGTTTTAGATATGCTGTTATAATAGGCGAAGATGAGATGAAAGAAGGAAAAGTTACCCTCAAGGATATGAGGGAAGGTGTTCAGGTCACTAAGAATATAGAGGAGCTGTAAGCATACTCATCCCGCTTTCTCACTTTAATAAACAGATCTCTTAAAACTTCACTTATAACCTTCTTGAGCTTCTTCCTTATAGGCTCCCACATATTTTCCCTCAGCGTAAAAAAGTATCCCGTCTCTCCTATGGTATCCGCCACAACCTTCCCCCCTTTATAAACCTTTGCATGTATCTTTATGCTGTGCCTTATATATTCGCCGAACTCATCCTTTGAATGTTTAAAACTTATGACAATCTTATCTTCAGCATCCGGACTTATATCAACACCGAAGTTTCTGAGCGTATTTTCTATTATGTCCCTTACATCAACGGGGGAGTCTTCTATAATGAGTCTGTACTTCTGGAGGGTTTCACTTTCTGGTACAAGTCTTATATTCATTACTTTTGTTGTACCCTTCATTGCATAGAACCTGCCCTTAACGGGATAATAGCCTTTTTTTGAAACAGTAAATATGTACATGCGTTCCGGTAAGTAAATGGGTTTGTAGGGTTCGTATATAACACCGTTTATTCTTACCGTTGCATCTTCCGGCTCAGTATAAAATATAACAGCGGAGAAGTTTAATCTTTTAAGCACCTCATCCTTCATAGATACAACCTTTTCTATATCTATATCCCTGAGAGGCATAAGGGTATAAAGGGCTATAAGAAAATCTATCTTCCTAAGCAATTCCCTGAGATCCTCCTTTGTCAGCTTATCTATATCTACGGAAAGCTCCATGTAGATGGATTTTATGGTGGCTTCCATTGAATTCTCATCCCAAACAGCCTCAACTCTGTATTTACCATCTATCCTTTCCGGCTCACTGAACTTCACACCCCTTATGTAACCTTTAGTCTTAAGTGATATGGAAACCCTCATTCTTTTATCAAGCTTTTCCCCCCTGAGGGCGTGTCTGAGTTTAATCTCAGAAGAAATCTCGGAAACTACCAGTTCCGATATCTGTCTGAGGGCATCCTTCCTTGCTTCCTCTGGAGTTTCACCGTATCCCTCCACCTTTATCTCTATTCCCGAAAAGGCGATCTTTATACCAACAAGTATAATAAATATCAGCCTTATCATTCCGCCCTCAGCTCATATCATCGGATCTTACCCTCAATACTAAAAGATATCCCGTATCCATCACCTTCTCAATAGGTCCGAACCCCCCGTATTTTTCCTTTATAACCTTGTACAGTTCAAAGGCATTGTTTACACCCCTTACATATACAAGGTATGTAAACACATTCTTCCCAGAAGCTGTTCTCCTTATCCTACCCTTTGATATCTTCTTTAAAGTTGTATAAACACTTTCATCCAATGCCTCATTACCGTTCTCAGCTATAAGGACTATCTTAAAGGGTCTTCCCTTCTTTAATATCCTTGTCCACTCCTTCTTTATTTGAAAAGTTATCTTATCCGCCGCATCCTGTGCAGCTTCCTGAATAACAGAGTTGATATCCGTCACCTTCCTCTCGGGGGAATAACCTGTTGAAGAAGCCAACAACTTTCCGGTGGTTGTCTGATAAGCTTCCACGGTTACGGAAGCCTTATCCACCTTTACACCCGCCACCTTTCTTGATGAAGTGGCAACATCAACCTTTACGAGGATGTCACTTCCCGCCTGAAGTGCCAGGGCAAAATGGGGATCCGCTATACCTTCAAGGGCGGTTACATCCTTTATTATCTTGTCTATCTTTTCGGAACCGCTTTTTACATAAACCTCAAAACCCCTATCTTGCAAGTATTCCTGAATGGTTGTTGCAGCAACCTTTCCCTCCTTATCCTCATAGGCTACATATATTACGGGATATCCCACCTCCTCAAGTATTTCCTCTGTAGTTTTGATTACCTCCCTCCTCCTTAAGTCATCCTTAAGCAATCCTACATCAATCTTAAAAAGCAGGGTTACGAGGGTATATGCACCTTCCGTTCGTTTCCCCTTTATTTCGCTCTGCCATCTTATGTAATCGTCAACCCTTGAGAATATAAGCTTTTCAACCCTTTCAAACTCTTCCCTTTCTTCCCCCGTCTTAAGTATAGGTCTGTCCCCTGCAAAAAGTACATACCAAAGGGCAGCCTTCTTTGCATCTTCAACCGCGGATTCTACACCGCAACCCTTTCCCGTTGCCTTAATAACCACCTCAACGGTTGAAGAGCTTTCCACAAAAGTAGCTTGCTTTGATAAGGGAAGATGTGAACGGTTGGGTACACATTCGGGCTTCTTTGCGCAAGAAACAAACAACAAAGAAAGGATAATAAAGTATTGAACAATCACTAAAGAGCCTCCACAGCAGATTTTATTCTGCCAAGAGCCTCCTCAATCTCTTCATCCGTGTGTGCTGTACTTACAAACCACGCTTCAAACTGGGAAGGGGGTATCAGGACACCCTTATTGAGTAGATTCCTGAAGAACTTACCGAACAATTCCGTGTCGGATGTTTTTGCATCCTCAAAATTTCTTACACTCTTGTCCGTAAAGAAAACAGTCATCATGGATCCTATCCTGTTTATGGTATGGGGTATTCCCTTTTCCCTGAGTATTTCAGAAACGCCCTCCGCAAGCCTTTGCATTTTGATTTCAAGATCCGTGTAAGGGTTTTCTTCCCTCAAAATTGTTATAGTTTCCGCACCCGCAACCATTCCAAGGGGATTCCCAGACAGAGTTCCCGCCTGATAAACAGGACCTTCCGGAGCAATCTGAGACATTATTTCCCTTTTACCCCCGTAAGCTCCCACCGGCATACCCCCTCCGAGTATCTTACCCAGACATGTTATATCGGGATCAACATCAAAGACCTCCTGCGCCCCTCCTATGGAAAGCCTGAAACCCGTTATAACCTCATCAAAGATAAGCAAAGCACCGTAATTTCTTGTTACTTCCCTGAGTTCCCTTAAAAATTCCGTGTCGGGAATTACAACGCCCATATTACCCGCAACGGGTTCAACTATTACACATGCTATATCGTTCCCGTACTTTTCAAAGGTTTCCTTAAGAGAAGGTACATCATTGTAGGGTATAACTATGGTTAACTTTGCTATCTCTTCGGGTATGCCCGGTGTTCCCGGTATGCCGAAGGTTGCAACACCAGAACCTGCACTGACGAGCAAGCTGTCGTAGTGTCCGTGATAACAACCCTCAAACTTCACAATGTATTTCCTGCCCGTGTAACCTCTTGCCAATCTTATTGCGGACATGGTTGCTTCCGTGCCAGAAGATACGAATCTGACCTTTTCAACCGATGGAACCGACTCAACAACGAGTTTTGCAAGCTCAATTTCCGCGGGATTGGTAAGACCGTAAGTGAGCCCTCTCTCCGCTTCCTTTTTTATCCTTTCCACAACCCTCGGATGGGTATGTCCCAATATAAGTGGTCCCCATGAGGCAAGAAAGTCTATATATTCCCTACCGTCCGCATCCCATACCCTGCTTCCCCTTCCCCTCACAAGGCTTATGGGATCTCCCCCCACCGCCTTAAAAGCCCTCACAGGGCTGTTTACACCTCCAGGAAGCAGACTGATAGCTTCTTCAACAAGGGTTGAATTGCCCATAAGGTTAATTATATCAGTTAAGGTACCCCGCTTCTACACCAATACACGCTTCATAGACAAAGTTTATCTTATCCTTGTATTTTTCAATTACTTCATAATTTTCCGCCCCGGGCTGAAACCATACACATCTTGCACCCACCTCAAGGGCTTCCTTTACTATTTCTTCCGCAAAGGAAGGATTACGAAAAACATTAACAATATCAATAGGTTCATCTACCTCCCTTAGGGATGAAAGCACCTTTATTCCCAGGATTTCTTGACCCGCATATCTCGGATTTATGAGATAAATCTTATGTTGTCCCTTCTCAATCACCCTTGCGGTGACATAGTAGGAAGGTCTATCCTCCTTAGGGGAGATGCCCACAACCGCGACTGTCTTTGCCTTCTTTAAAACCTCAAGAGCGTCTTCCCTGTGTTTGACTTTCTCTTCCATAACAGACCTCCACCGATGGGGATGGTGATATATTATTACACATTATGAGCCTTAAAATATACAACACATTGACGGGAAAGCTTGAGGAGTTTGTACCTGTCAATCCCCCTCATGTTCTCATATACACCTGCGGGGTTACTGTATATGACGATTCCCATGTGGGTCATGGAAGGAGCCTTATAGTATTTGATGTCTTCAGAAGATTTCTTGAACATTTAGGGTACAGGGTGAAGTTTATAAGAAACTTTACGGATGTTGATGACAAGATTATAAACAGGGCTAAGGAAGAATGTGTTGACTTTATGACCATAGCAAACAGATATATAGCCAGTTATTACATAGATATGGAAGCAATAGGTGTAAAGCCCGCGGATGTTGAACCGAGGGTTACGGAACACATGGAAGAGATAATAGAGGTTATAAAGAAATTGATAGAAAAAGGAATTGCCTATGAATCCGGGGGAGATGTTTACTTTTCCGTAAGGTCTTTTTCCGATTACGGGAAGCTTTCAAAGAGGAGTGTTGAGGAACTTGAGGCGGGGGCGAGGGTTGAACCTTCTGAGAAAAAGAGGGATCCCTTAGATTTTGCCCTGTGGAAGTCTTCAAAGGAGGGGGAACCCTCTTGGGATTCACCATGGGGTAAAGGAAGACCGGGATGGCACACAGAATGTGTAGCAATGATATTCAAACACTTGGGACAGACTATTGATATACATGGCGGGGGTCTTGATCTTGTATTTCCCCATCATGAAAATGAAATAGCTCAGGCGGAGGCAATTACGGGAAAACCCTTTGCACGCTACTGGATGCACAACGGCTTGGTAACGGTGGGTGGTCAGAAGATGTCAAAATCCTTGGGTAATTATGTAACATTGAGGGAAATATACAGTAAGTATAATCCGGATGTACTTAGACTTCTTGTACTCTTTACCCATTACAGGAGTCCTCTTGATTTCTCTTGGGAAAAGATGGAAGAGACCCAGAGGGCGTACAATAGGATAAAGTCTGCCATAGATGACCTTAATATTCTTAAAGGGTTGAAAATAAAAGAATCTACCGCAGGTTCCCATCCCCTCTATGATAAGGTTAAAAGGGCCGAGGAGAAATTCTTTGAAGCATTGAGTGAAGACTTCAATACGCCTGAAGCCCTCGCCCACATATTCGGACTTGTTTCCGAATTGGGACAGATAAAACAGAGGAACATAAAAGAGGGTAGTATAGAGAAAACCGAACTGGAAGCATACGAATTTGCGGTCAATTCAATACTTAACAATATGAGGGGCATCTTCGGTATGTTTGAAGAAGAGAGAGAAGGTTGTAAGAGAAGTCCCATTTCCTTAGGAGTGGAAGCGGAAAAATCTGTATTAGAAGACAAGCTAATAGAGATACTTGTTGAAGCGAGGAATGTGGCGAGGAAGGAAAAGGTTTACTCCGTAGCTGACTATATAAGGGATAAACTTCATGAGATGGGTATAATTTTGGAAGATACCCCCACGGGTACAAAGTGGAAAAGGGAATGAAGGAGTAATAAAGTGGCACTGATACTTGACGGTAGATCCCTTTCCGAAAAGATAAGGCAGGAGATTAAGAAAGAGGTTGAAGTATTTTTACAAAAGGGTTTAAGAAGACCTGCCCTTGCGGTTGTACTTGTAGGAGATGACCCTGCCAGCCAGATATATGTTAATAACAAGAGGAAGGCATGCGAGAAGGTAGGAATAAAATCCTTATATTACAAGCTTCCTCAAAATACGAGGCATGAAGAGCTTCTTGAGCTTATAGCCCAGCTAAATGCGGACGAGGAAGTTGACGGCATACTCGTGCAGTTACCTCTGCCCGAGCAGATAAATCAAAGGGAGATTATAACAAGCATATTACCGTCAAAGGATGTGGATGGCTTTCATCCCGAAAATATGGGTATGCTGTTGTCGGGATCGGAAGAAGGTTTCATACCCTGTACACCTTTGGGTATAGATATACTACTCAGACATTACAACATAGATCCTAAGGGTGCAAATGTAACCATCGTGGGAGCAGGGTTTATTGTTGGAAGACCCCTATCCGCCCTTATGCTGAACAGGAATGCCACCGTAAGTGTATGTCATATATATACGCGGGATATATCCGTTTTTACCCGCGAGGCGGATATACTCATATCCGCTACAGGTGTACCGGGACTTATAGACAAAGAAAAGGTTAAAGAGGGTGCCATAGTTATTGATGTGGGGATAAGCAAAGTCAACGGTAAGATAGTGGGTGATGTAAAGTTTAATGAAGTGAAGGAAAAGGTTAAGGCAATTACACCCGTACCGGGCGGTGTGGGTCCGATGACAGTTACAGCTTTACTTTTGAATACGGTTAAGGCTTACAAAAAAAGGGTTTATTCTATATCAACTATAAAACCGTAAATGTTTATTCTCCTTAATATCTTCAATTTTTTCTTAGCCTCTTTCCTTGTATCAAACTTTCCAAGGATCACCTTATAGATACCGGAGGATTCTGATATAAAGGCATTTTGGAAACCGAGTTTTTTTAATCTTTGAACCATCTTCTCCGCCTTAGATTTTTTTGAGAAGGCTCCCACCTGAATACCATACTTTGGCTTCTTTTCTTTCTGCTTTTTTATAACTATACCTTCAAGCTTTTTCTCTTTAACTGATATACCTTCCCTTTTCGTCCTTGATTCTATCTTCTTCTGAATTTCCTTCGCCTTTTTTATTCCCTCTTTCTGCTTCTGTTCTATTATAAGGATTTTACTGAGTAGATCGTAAGCCTCCTTTCTTTGGAATTCATTGGTTTGCTTATGTTCAAATACACTCTTTATCATTTCCTTTGCAAGATCGTACTTTGCCATATCTATATAAAGCCTTGCAAGACTAAGGTATATGGAAGGGCTTTTAAAGTTGTTTGCGAGGAGAGAAGTATAAACTTTTTCCGCCTTCTCATACTCCTTTATTTCAAGATACGCGCTTCCGAGTTCAAGCTGAGCTTCAACAAAGAGGGGGTTGTATGCTGTAGCCTTTTTAAGGTTCTTTATATAACCTTCTTTATCATCAAGCTCCTTTTTAAGTTTTGCCATATAAAAGTAAGCTATGTGCTTCTTTTCAAAGGTTTCATCTTCAACGACATCCGCCAGATACTTCTCCGCCTCCTTATACCTTTTTGTTCTGAGATAGAGAATTCCGAGATTAAGGCGGGCATCACCGAAATGTTCATCTATCTCCAAAGCCTTCTTTAAACACCTCTCTGCCTTTTCCCACTCCTCAACCTCCATATAAACCTGACCCAGAGCATTCCATATAATAGGTTCATCCTCCTTCACACGGGCAGCCTTATGGAGATTTGCGGTTGCTTCCGAAAAGTTTTTTGAATAGTATGCCGACATCCCCATATCATAGTAATATCTCCACTGGCTCTCCTTATCCTTTGTTGAAAAGGGAGTGCATGATATTACGATAATAAGGAAACCAAGATATAAAATCCTTCTCATCTTATGATAATAACATTACCGAATACCTTTCTGAGCTTTGTGAGAGCATCCTTCAGTTTATCCTCCTCAATCTTAACCCTTACCTTAAAAAACCCGTCCTCCCTTAAGATGATTGCAGTATAACCCATATTCGCTATCTTCTTGAGTGCAACCTTTGCATTTTTTTCCCTTGAAAAGGCTCCAACCTGAATTATTTTTGTTTTCTTTACTTTCTTTACTTTATTTATTTTCTTTTTTTCGGGCTTTTTAGTGTTCTTTACAATATTCTGTTTCCTTTGTTCCTCTTTCTTTTTCTTCTCTTCCTTTAATTTGATACTCTCCGCAAGTTCCTTTCTTATTTCTTCCTTACTTCTCTCTTTATAAACTATAGGAGGCGGGTTTGCGGTGGGTTTGTTAGAGTATATCCATTCATTAAGTCCCAAGTAAAAGAACACAAGCGCAACCAGAAGCCCTACTAACAGAACAATCCTGTATCCCTTCATAACATTCCCTACATGCTTTCTGGTGCCTCAACCCCCATAAAGTTAAGGGCAAAGGCAAAAATTTCCTTTAAGCCCTTTGTTAATGTGTACCTCGCCATAGATATATTTATATCATCACCGACAATGCGGTGACTGTTGTAGTAACTGTGGAATAGAGAAGCCATATCATAAAGGAAATATGTAATAACATGAGGTTCCTTTTTATACACTATCTCCGTCAATTCATCGCCGAACATAACAGCCTTCTTTATAAGATCCATCTCTTCCTCTAAGCTTAAAAGATTGAGGTATCTTGCAAAGTCCTCGGGTAAGTTATCAATGCCGTATCTGTTCTTCATCTCCCTTGAGATACCGCACATACGGGCATGGGCATACTGAACATAAAAAACGGGGTTTTCCGACGATTTTTCCTTAACCACATCAACATCTATGCTCAAGGGGGTATCACTTCTCTTCATAAGGAACATAAACCTTACGGCGTCTTTACCAATTTCTTCCGTAAGTTCCCTCAGTGTTACAAATTCACCGCTCCTTTTTGACATTTTAATTTCTTTGCCTTCCCTGAAGAGTTTAACCATCTGCACAAAATACACCTCTAACCAGTCTTCAGGTATATCAAGGGCTTTCAACGCCGCTTTGAGTCTCCTTTCATACCCGTGGTGATCCGCACCCCAGAGGTTTATCACCTTTTTAAAACCGCGTGAAAATTTTTCATAGTGATACGCTATATCGGAGGCAAAATAGGTATAATTGCCGTCGGATTTTCTTATAACCCTGTCCTTGTCGTCTCCGAAGAGGGAAGATTTAAACCACAAGGCACCTTCTTTCTCATAGATAAGATCCTTTTCTTTCAATATTCTTATCACTTCATCAACCAAACCCCTGTCATACAAAGATCGTTCGCTGAACCATACATCAAAATGCACATCCAAATCTTCAAGATCTTCCTTTATCCTTTTTAACATTGCGGATAAACCATACTCAACACAAAAATCAACTGCCTCCTCCTCCGAAAGGGATAACAACATATCTCCTTTTTCCCTTACAATGTCTTCAGCAATATCTCTTATGTACTCCCCCCTGTATCCCTCTTCTGGGAAGGGATAGGATTTTCCCATCAATTCCATGTATCTTGCGTATATCGATTTACCGAGTAAATAGACCTGATTACCCGCATCATTCACATAGTACTCACGGGTAATTGCATATCCGAAGAACTCAAGCACATTACAAAGCACATCGCCCACAACCGCTCCCCTTCCGTGACCCAGATGAAGGGGTCCCGTAGGATTAGCACTTACAAATTCAACCTGCACCTTTTCACCCTTGCCTATATTTTTTTGGAACTTCCTATCCGCTCCCTCCCTTATAAGGGAAGCAAACTCTTTAATCCACACCTCCCTCTTTATATCCATATTTATAAAGCCTTTTTCAACCCTGACATCCGAAAACAAACCGGCGTCGGATAAATACTCAGCAAGAACATCCCCTACTTCCTTAGGGGATTTTTTAAGAGACTTACTCAGTATAAAAGCTACATTGGTTGAAAGATCTCCCCAACCTTTTTCTCTTGGCACCTCAACCCTGAACCTTGATTCTTTGACACCAAAAAGCGATTCTACAGCCTCTTTTATAAGATGTGCTATCCTTTCCTTCATAGGAGAAGTATTTTATATATTTTTGCTTACGGAAGCCCCTATAACATCCTTTCTCTCTTTACCGTATATCTCCTTTATCCTCACACCGAAATTCTCCCCTATGGTGACTATCTCCCCCCGCGCTACAAGCTTACCGTTAACTTTAATATCAACGGGATCACTTATCTCACGATCAAGCTCAACGATCGCACCTGGATTTAGGTCAAGTACATCTTTGAGGGGCATCTCCGCCTCTCCTATAATAACTTCTACATTCAGGGGTATCTCAAGTATGCTTTGAAGGTCTAACTTAAGCTCCGCTTCAGCGGATGGGCTTCCCCCTTCCGCAGCTTCCGCTTCCGCCTTTTCGGCACTCGCCTTTGACAGTTCTTCCTGTTCTTTTAAAGCCTCTTCCCAAGATTTTGCAAGCTCTTCCTGATCTATCTCTTCCTTGTTTGTTTCTTCACTGGCTTGTTCTTCCTTTTTCTCCTCTTCCATTACTCCTCCTCCATGAATTCCAAAATCTTTATAGCCTTCATTGTACCCGATTCTCCCAAAATTGCCTTAAGTTTAGGAACACCCTGTATCTTTACCTTAATAGGTTCTTTAATATGGGTGTTCAGCTTCAATACATGACCCTCTTCAAGATTGAGAAGATCCTGGATGGTTATAACAGTTTCACCCAAAGAAGCTTCCAGCTTAACAGGTACATTTTTCATATTATCAATAAGATTTTCCTTAACGGAGACTATATCTATCTCGGATACATTTCTCAGTTTTTCTTTAAAAGGTTCAATGCCCCTCTCTGGTATAGCCATATAAACGAATCCTTCAAACCCCTCAATATCAATGGTTATCCTTGATACTATAAATCTCTCCCTTGGACTTGCCACCGTAAGAAACTTTGGATTCACCTCAATACCCATTATTTCAATATTCCCCTCTATGACAATGTTCCAAGCTTCCTCAAAGGACTTCACCAACACCTCCACGACCCTTCTTATTATTCTCATCTCCACTCTTGTAAACTCCTTGCCTTCAACCTTATAGGGCTTGGGTGATCCGCCGAATATACTGCTTACTATGACGAAAATAAGCTTGGGATCAACCACAAGAAAACTGCTACCTTTCAAAGGATTTATATTCAAAATGGCTATGGCGGAGGGAAGGGGTATTTTCAGGATAAAATCGGAAAATTTTATAAGGGTTATCTCCTCAGATCTTACATCGGTCAGATTAACCACTATGGTCGCAAGACTTGTTTTTACATTCCTTACCCATTTTTCAATTATTAATTCAAGCCCTGCAACCCTACTCATTGAAACATGTTCAAGGGAGTTAAGATCAAAGGCTTTTACCTGGGAGGTATCTATTACCGCTTCTTCTTCCCCTGCCTCTTTTCCGAGACTTTGAAGCAGTAAGTCTATCTCCTCTTGAGATAAAAACTTATCAGCCATACCAAACCCTCTTAAAAGTTAGAATAAATCTATATTAGCGGATGTCAAGGAAAATATTAATCTCTTCTGTAAAACTTTTAAAAAAGCTTCCGAATTTTATATATTGTTAATTATGGGTATCAAAGATCTTGAGACGATGGTAAGGAATCTCCTTGAGGAGATATCCGTACTTGAATCCAAAATAAGTGAGATAAGCAAACCCCTTGAGGAAACCTCTCAAACCCTGCCTTCCGCAACCCAGAGCCTTCAGGATATAATCACCTATACGGAAAACATAACCCATCAGCTTATGAGCATAACGGAGGAAATTCAGTTAAGTATAGCAGATATTAGTAAAAGGGTTGACTTTCTGCTCAAACTTAACCCGACTCAGCGAATAAAACAGGAGCTTGAAGCTATAAAGGAGAAGGGTGATTTTGTAAACAGCAAGATTCTTGAGATGATGTCCCTCTTTTCTTTTCAAGATCTCGTAAGTCAACAACTACAGCTTGTTATAGATATAATTGAGGGTATCAAGAAAAAGCTTATAGAGCTTGCGGTTTACTCCGCCATTTCAGAAGATACGATGGACAAGGAAAAAGCGGATGAAATTAAGGGTAAGGTATCTGAGATACTAAACAAGGAAAGGGTCTCTCAAGATGATATAGATAAGCTGATGGAAGAATTGGGTCTGTAAGGAGGTCTCTTTATGGGTATGCCACCCGCGGATATAAAAATACTGGTTGTGGATGATATGAGTACCATGAGAAGGATAGTTAAATCTATCCTGAACCAGCTCGGTTTTACAAATATTGAGGAGGCGGAAAACGGAAAACAAGCACTTGCTAAGTTGAAGGCTGAAAAATTTGACTTTGTGGTTACGGACTGGAATATGCCCGAGATGGACGGTCTTGAACTCGTAAAAGCTATAAGAAGCGATGATGAATTAAAAAACATACCCGTTCTTATGGTTACCGCGGAAGGAAAGAAGGAAAGTGTTATTGAAGCATTAAAGGCGGGCGTCAACAATTACATAGTAAAACCCTTTACCCCCGAGGTTTTAAAGGAAAAGATTGAAAAGATTTTCGGAGGTTAAACATGTACCCTTCCATTGATAGGTATATGAACTTTCTGGAGGAAGGTGTAATACTTTTTGAAGACGGAAAGCCCACCCTTTTCAATGACAGGGCGAGGATGTTGTCAAAGGGTAATATTGAATATATTGAAAACAACCCGAACATAGAGTTCCTCGTAAAAGATAAAAAGGTATGGATATTCAGGGAAAAATTCAAAAAACCCGTACCCACAAAAGAGCTTGAAGGTATCGCGGACAAACTGAGTAATATATCCTCGGGAATAGTTGAAAGTCTTGAGGAAATGAACAAGATACTGAAGGCAATGGAGGAAGGTGTTGAAACAATAAATAGCGTAGCTAACTTTTCATCCACCATATATGATGAACTAAAGAAGGATATAGATTATGTAAACAGATTATATGCGGAATCTGAAAACATAAACAGGATAATCTCTCTCATAAATGAGATTTCAGAACAGACGAACCTACTTGCCTTAAATGCGGCTATAGAAGCGGCGAGGGCGGGAGAGATGGGAAGGGGATTCGCGGTGGTTGCGGATGAGGTAAGAAAGCTTGCAAACAAGGCAATGGAATCAACAGAAAATATCAAAAAAGTCCTTAATGAGATAAGGGTTAAGATAAAGGAGGTTTCAAAGTATCTGGAAACAACATCAGATAAGAGTAAGGAGCAAAAGGATCTGGCGGAAAATGCAAGGGTAACCATAGAAAAAACCAAAGAAAAAATAGAGAAAATTTCCGATTCTTTTAAAGAAATAGCTTACAGCATTGAGAGTCATTTAAATGTTGTGGATGATACGGTGAGAAGTGTAGGAGGTTAGTGATGGAAAAAGTGGAAAGGGACAAAGTCATAGAAGAACTTAAGCAGGACGCGGAACAAATAAGATCAATGGCCGAAAATTTGACAAAGATAGCAAAACAGACAAACCTTCTCGCCTTGAACGCTGCCATAGAAGCGGCAAGGGTAGGAGAAATGGGTAAGGGTTTTGCAGTTGTTGCGGGGGAATTCAGAAGACTGGCCGACAATACAAGTAGGATAGCCAATGAGATTAAAAAACTTATGCTCAGCATAGAGGAGAAGATGGAAACCTTAGAAGAAGGAGAAGGGTAGGTATGGATTCTAAGTCAACGGGGCTTCCCGAGGTTTTAAAAACTGGGTCAAATGAGCTTGAGATTGTTGATTTCAGAATATTTGAGGATAGGGAAGGTGAAGTTTATGAATGGATATTCGGTGTTAATGTAGCCAAGGTCAGGGAAGTTCTCAGGTTGCCCAAGCTGACAAAGGTTCCGAATATGCCCGAAGTTGTTGAGGGAATGGCTGAGATAAGGGGTAAGCTTATACCAGTTGTCAGTTTATGCAAATGGATGGGTATTGAAGAACCTCCAGAGAGGAGAAAGTTCCTGTTACATCTGGAATTCCTCAGGGAAAATGTGGGCATAATAGTACACGATGCTAAAAGGATAAGAAGGATAACATGGTCCGACATAAAGAAGGCTCCAGACATACTTAACGATAAATTAAACGGAAGAATAACGGGGGTTGTTCATACGGAGGACGGGCTTTTAATAATACTTGACTTTGAAGGGATACTCAGTGATATGAACCTTCTCGTAATATTTGAGGAGAATGAAGCAAAGGAAGTAAAATCCAAAAAGAGCCTGACAGTCTTATTGGCGGAGGATTCTCCCGTCGCAAGGAAGATAATAAGCGACATCATTGAGAGTGCCGGTCACAATGTTATAAAGGCGGAGGACGGTCAGGCGGCGTGGGACATATTACAGCATTATCTGGAGCTTGCCCAGAAGGAGAACAAAAATATAACGGATTACATACAGGTACTTGTTACGGACCTTGAAATGCCCCGTATGGATGGATTTACCCTCGTTAAGAAAATTAAGGAAACGGTGGGTCTTATGAACTTACCCGTTATAGTTAATACAACCCTTAGTGATGAGGCAAACATGGATAAGGCTTTCAGGGTGGGAGCCGATGATTTTTTGGTAAAGTTTGACGCCAAGATGTTACTTGACATGATACATAAACACGGAGGAGTCAGCAGTGATTCCGGATGAAATGAAAGAGATCTTTGAAGAATTTGCGGTAGAAGCAAGGGAACAACTTGAGAGTCTTGAAAATGACATGCTTGAACTTGAAAAGGATCCAGAGAATGAAGAACTCCTTAACAGAGCCTTCAGGAGTATGCATACCATAAAGGGAGGTGCTGGTTTTCTCGGTTTAAACCCGATAGTTGAAGTTGCTCATAAGGCGGAAGACCTTCTCGGATTGATGAGGAGCGGGGAGCTGAAACTTACACCCGAGATAAATGATGTCATTTTCAGAGCCATTGATTTTATAAAAGGGGCGATAAATCGTTACGAAGAGGGTGAAGATGTTGAAATGCCAGAAGACCTCATTAACGACCTCATTTCCGCAAAGGAAGGAAAAACCGTTTCTAAGGAAGATGAAAAGCAGAAGCTTGATGATCTCCTTGACAAACACGGTTTATCTCATCTTAAGGGTAAACCCATTGAGGAGATCCTTGAAGAGTTAATATTACTCCCTCCAGATAAAAGACCCGAAGAGGTAATAAAGGAACTGGATAAGCTTATATCCGTGCAGCCCGTCAGTAAGGAGGAGGCTGAGAAAAAGGATATTGAAGCAAGCCAAAGGATGATGGAAGAAGTAAAGGTTGAAGAGGATAAAAAACCCTCTGTTGAGGAAGAGAAGAAGGAAGAGGAAAGGAAAATAGAGAAAAAGGAAAAGGAAGAGAAAGCGGAAAAGGTCCAAGAACAACAGGTTGAAAAGGTGCTGAGAATAGATGTTAAGAAGATAGAAGACCTCATGAACCTTGTAGGTGAACTTGTCCTTGATAGGAACAGGTTGCTTAGAATAGCATCAAATTTGATTCAGGAACATCAGTCAAAGTACACGGACGAGCTTGAAGCTGTTCTTTCCTCCATAGATAGAATTGTGGGAGACTTGCAGATAGCTGTTATGAAAACAAGAATGCAACCTGTAAAAAGGCTCTTCCAAAAGTTTCCAAGGGTGGTCAGAGACATATCCAAGATGTTGGGTAAAGAGGTTGAACTTGTCATGGAGGGAGAGGATACGGAGCTTGATAAATCAATCTTGGAAAAACTTGAAGAACCTCTGATACATATAATTAGGAACTCCATAGATCACGGTATAGAACCTCCCGAAGAAAGGGTAAGATTGGGTAAACCGAGAAAGGGAGTTATAAAGCTTAAAGCCTATTATCAGGGGGACAGGATATTTATAGTGGTTGAGGATGACGGAAGGGGTATAGATATTGAAAAGGTCAAACAGAAAGCCCTTGAGAGGGGAATTGTTTCCGAAGATAAACTTGAAAAAATGAGTGAAAAAGAGCTCCTCTTCCTTATATTCAATCCTGGATTTTCTACCGCGGAGAAGGTATCGGAAGTCTCTGGAAGGGGAGTGGGAATGGATGTTGTTGCAAACACTGTATCAAGTTTCAGGGGAACCATAGATGTTGAAAGTCAGAGGGGAAAGGGTACAAAGATAACCATGTCCTTCCCGCTAACCATAGGAATAATAAGAAGCATAATGGTTAAGATAAAAGACAGAATATTTGCCATACCTATATATTCAGTTTTGGAAATACTACCAGGAGAATCCACAGAGATAACCACAGTGTCTGGAAGAGAGGTTTTGATAGTCAGGGATATGACAATACCACTTATAAACCTTTCCGAGCTTTTGGGTATAGGGGATTCGGAAATAGGATACGCAATTGTAGCGTGGGTAGGGAATCAGAGGGTTGCCTTTACCGTTGAAGATTTACTCGGCGATGAGGAAATAGTTGTAAAACCCTTGGGTAAGCTTTTCGGAGATATAGAGGGAATATCTGGAGCCACGATAACGGGGGATGGTAAAGTTGTCTTAATTCTTGACCTTGACGGACTGCTTAAAAGGGAAATAAGAAGTATCAATGTATAGAAGGGGTGATTAAGATGGCTGACATTGTACCTGTCGGTGAAAAGGAGATAAGGAAAGAATCTCAAGAGGTAGCCATACTTGAATTTTTGGGTATAACCCTTGAAGATGAACTTATAGGGTTTCCCCTTACGGAGGTTTTGAGTATATCAAAGGTGACGGAGATAGTGCCTGTTCCCTTCTCACCTTCCTATATAGTGGGTGTTATAAACCTGAGGGGTGATATTATACCCATCTTGTCCCTTAAAAGCAGGTTGGGTCTCCCGGAAAATAAGGAGTACACAATGGTGGTTATACTTGATACATCCTTCGGTAAGGTGGGTATTCTCGTTGATAAGGTGGTGGGTGTTATAAAGATACCCGCCAATAAGCTTGAACCCAATCCTATGACAGGTAGATACAGCAGGTATATAAGGAATGTTGCAAAAACAGATCAGGGTTTGCTTATTATAATAGATATAGACAGGATTACTAAAGAGAGTTCTTTATGAAGGGGTTTTATATAAAGGTCCTTGAGTTTATGTATGAAAAGAGGTTTAATCAGTTCCAATCGTTGTTTTACGATCTCTTCAAAAATTACGACCATATAGATGAGGACAGCTTTATAAGTGAATGGTTTGACAGATTCATAATAAAAAAGTTAATTCCCTATGTTCCCCCATCAGAATTACACAGATCGTACAGGGAATACAGCGCTAAGAGGAGGTCTCTCCTAAAAACTTATATAAGAACCTACTGGCAGTTTTGCAAAAATCCTAAGAAGTATCCCGCATCCATAAAGGATGCGATGAGATATTTTGATCTGAATGATCTTAATATTTCGGAGCTTAAATCAAAGTACAGGGAAAAGGTAAAAGCATTTCATCCGGACAGGGCGGGGAGAAAGGAAGAAAATCACAGAGAGATGGTGAAAATAAACTACTACTATCAGCTTCTAAGGAGCGTACTGAATGATTGACCTTAAGTATATACTTAAACCAAAGAGATACAGGGGTTTGTGGAAGGGTAAAAGAGAGGAAAATTACATAAACTTTGACATAGTTAGTGCTGACGGTACAAAGGTTAAGATAGACAATATATTTCCCTTTGAAATCAAAGAGAGGATGGAAAAGGGAGATAGAATCCAGTGTTTCGCTAATACGCAGGAGGGTTTTATTATCACAACATTTGAGGTGGAGGATGTAAACACTCCGATGACCCTCAACCTTCTCAATTTTACTTATGACAAGAGGAGGGCGGTTAGGCTTAATTTGGGTGAAAATCTTAACGTAAAGGTTTTACTTCATAAAGATAACAGGGTGTACGAAGGCAAAATAAGGGATATAAGCCTTGCGGGTATGAGTGCAATATTCCCAGCCATCCCCATAGGTATAAAGGCGGGCGATATTGAGATGTTTGAATTTGAATATGATATGATGGGCGGAGTTGTTAGTGCGGAGATAAAGAGGGTGATAAAGGATAAAAACGGCTACACTGTTGCTGTTGAGTTTATAAAGGAAGACCCCGAGGAAGTTGAGCTTATCCATAATTTTGTTTCCAACGCCTATCTTAGCATATTTAAAACCTGATATAATTCCTTGTATGCCTCTTGTTTCCGGAAAATTGCTCTTTTCTGTTGCCCATGAGTATGGATTTTGCATAGGTGCATTCAACTTTAGCAACATGGAGTTTCTTAAGGCAATATTAGAAACCGCGGAAGAACTTGAAGCACCCGTTTTTGTTCAAACTACCGAATCAGCTATTAAATATGCGGGTATTGAATTTTTATCAGGTATGGTAAAAGAAGTGTCAGATAAATTTAAGATACCCTTTGCCTTGCACCTTGATCACGGCAAGAGTGTTGAAACTGTCCTTAAAGCAATAAGACACGGTTACACCTCTGTAATGATAGATTATTCCGATAAACCCCTTGATGAGAATATTGAAGTAACGAGGTATGTAGTATCCCTATGTGCACCCCTCGGCATAAGTGTTGAAGGTGAGGTTGGTATACTCGGCGGTGTTGAGGATGAAGTAAAAGGTTTGAAAGAGAAGTTGACGGATCCAGAAGAGGCGGAAAAATATGTAGAATCAACGGGTATAGATGCTCTTGCCCCTGCGGTAGGTACCGCCCACGGTCCCTTTAAATACAGTGAAAGTCCTTTCATTGATATAAGCTTAATAGAAGAAATTAAGAAAAAACTGAACATGCCCCTTGTGTTGCACGGCGCTTCTTCCGTGTACGAGGAGTATATAGAGGAAATAAACAGGTACGGGGGTGAAATAAGGAACGCTAAGGGAGTTTCTGAAGATCTTATAAAGAAATCCATTGAGTCGGGTATAAATAAGATAAATACGGATACGGACCTCAGGTTAGCTTTCTTGTCGGGGCTTAGACGCATAATAATGGAAGAAAGGAAGGCAACCGATCCGAGGAAACTTATAGGACCCGCCATGGAAGAGGTAAAAGAGGTAATAAAAAGAAGGATCCTGCTCTACGGTAGTGAAGGTAAGGCGTGCCTTATATGAAAGCGATAGTTATGACGGGTTTGTCTGGCTCTGGTAAATCCTTTGTTGCCAAGCTCATATCGGAAAACTTTAACTATGAGTGGATAAGGAGTGATGTTATAAGAAAAAGTATAATGGGAATATCTCCTGAGGTAGAAGCAAAGGCGGAATTCGGAAAGGGTATATACACTCCGGAAACTACCTTCCTCGTTTACAATCTTATGATGATATTGGGTAGGGAATGCATAAAAAAGGGGAAGGGTGTGGTCCTTGATGCAACCTTTATTGAGGATTGGCAGAGGGATCTTGTTGCTAAGAATTTCAGGAATTATGTATTTCTACATACGGTGGCGCCCGAAGAAGTTATAAGATTAAGGCTTAAAAACAGAAGGGATGTTTCCGATGCAGACTACTCCGTGTATTTAAAGCAGAAAGAGAGGTGGAAAGATATACCCGAAGCTATAAAAATAGATACAAACAAACCGGCGGAGATTATTTTGCAAGAGCTAAAAAGTTTAATAAAATAATATCAATAAATAGGAAGGGTGGCCGAGTGGCCGAAGGCGCACCGCTGGAAACGGTGTGTAGGGTTTAAAGCCCTACCGCGGGTTCGAATCCCGCCCCTTCCGCCACATTCACAGGATATTTTTCCTGTCCGTACCTTTATATCCGACCATACTTTCAATAGCTTCAGCCATTTCCCTTATTTCCTTTTGGGCTCCTTCATGGGTTCTGAGCCTTATGAAATTATCAAGGGCTATCCTCGGCACCGTCCAGTAGTATCTTGTCATCATAAACTGGGGTAATATGCCCCGGGCTATCTCCTTAGCCACACCATTATTTATCATCTCCTCGTATATATTTTTTGACTCTTCAACCTTTTTTCTGATAATCCTTAAATATTCCGAGTTTAACGGTTCCCCTATCGGTTCATCAAGGGACGCCTGTTTATTATGGGGAGCCTGTTTTCTTAGATATCCGGGAATATAAAATTTTATATCCCACGCGGTATATCTCCTGCTTATCTCATTGTATGAGCCGAAACGGTGTCTGTGCCACTGCCTTGCTACAAAAAGGGGACATTCAACTATAAATGTGTAATAATCCATATCTGTATCCATCTCAAGCCTATCAACAAGTCCGACCCATCCCGCGGATGTCTCTATTTTTTCCTTCAAAAATTTCTCATCACGGGAGTACCGCATTTTCATAAGCTCTTCATCTTCAATCTCCCCGTCCTTCTTCACCACACCAGTAACAGTGGGAAACCTTTCTTCTATAGCATCATAAATGTCCTTAAACACATCCCTTCCGTTTATAAGGTTCCTTAGATTAAGCCACATATAACCGCCCGCATAGTATATTTGGACTGTAGGGTTGTCAAGCTTATCAAGAATGGAAAGCCACTCAGACCTTTCCGATTTTATGGCTATTATATTGTGTTCAAAGGGTGACGCATGTTTGTGTTTAAAAAGGTAACGAATAAGTTTCTTATCCCTCAGCTCATCGGTATCTTCATCCCTTCCGAAGGATACCCGTGCAGCCCTAACAACCCTCTGATCCGATCCCATCATCCATACTTCTTTCATGTTTGAATATTATAGAGATATGGAAGTTACTTATGTGGGGAAAAAACCTTATGCCATAGATACAATAATAGCTTTTTCCATTCTCGTTCTGTTTCTTATAGGGGAGATCACCATCCTCAGTATATGGGTTGTACCCGCTTTCATAGAAGGAGACATATCCTTAGGCGTATTCAGAAGAGTATTAATGCAAGGCATTACATTTGTAATAGGTACCTTTATAGCCCTTTTAATAGCGCGATATGTAGATTACAGAATATTCAGAAGAAAAGAGGTTGTATACTCTCTCTTACTTATATCGGTTCTGAGCCTATTGGCTGTATTGTCTATAAAATATGTTACAGGTAAGCCAGTCAATCGTTGGCTCTTCGGTTCAAGTTTACAACCTTCGGAATTTGTCAAAATCATCATAGTCCTATTTGCCTCAAATTACATAGCAAGAAAGAAGGGTCTTTATAAAAACAGCCATATATTCTGGGCTGCTTTCGTGGTTATGTTTCATGCTGTTTTGATATATGCACAACCGGACAAGGGAATGGCTATATTTATACTTTTTGTTTCCGCAATCCTGTTTTTCATGGGAGGTATTGCAAAAAAGGTATATATACCGATACTTATAACCTTCGGACTTCTCGGCTTTTATATACTATCCGGAGGTGGATATGTAGAAGAGAGGATAAATGTGTGGCTTGATCCCGCAAAGGATCCTGAAGGTAAAGGTTATCAGATAATAAGATCCCTTATTTATTTCCAAAAGGGAGGGTTTTTCGGTCAAGGTATAGGAAAGGGTGTTCACAAACAATCCTATCTGCCTGAGCTTGATTCCGACTACATATTTGCGGTTATAGGAACAGAATGGGGATTTTTGGGTACCCTTTTTGTTCTCGCCCTGTATCTCCTTATAATACTCAGATTATTCTTTATAACAGCTAAGCTTAAAGATATATTTCCCAAACTTATAGTTCTCGGCTTAACATTAAACTTTACCCTGTCCGTCGTTGTCAATATAGCCATGACACTAAATATACTTCCGCCCAAAGGTATTGCCCTTCCCTTACTGAGCTACGGACCTTCAAATCTCCTTGCCACCCTCATAAGCTTCGGTATAATCGGATCTGTGTATATAAGGCACAAGGATGAACTTAAGTAAGATAGCCATTTCCGGAGGTGGCACGGGCGGACATTTCTTCCCCGCATTAGCCTTTATGGAAAAATGTGATGAAGAAAATATAGACTTTATATACATAGGAAACAATAAAGGTATAGAGCACAAATTCAGAAAGTATATTGAAGATAGGTCCGTATTTCTTCCCATGGAGGGCTATGCTGGAAAGGGTATATTTGAAAAATCAAAAGCCTTGATATTACTTGTCAAAAACTCGCTCACCGTCTATAAAATGCTTGAGGGTGTGGATGCAAGTGTGGTATTCGGCGGATATACGGGGGTGCCCTTGGGAGTTTGTAGTGTGCTGAAAAGGACACCCCTTTTTATACATGAGCAGAATTCTGTACCTGGTGTGGCAAACATAAAGCTTGAAAGGTTTGCCCGCTGTATATTTTACACTTTTGAGTACTCAAAAAGGTTTTTTAAAAACACGTGTATGATAAGAACAGGATTGCCCTTAAGGAAGGTATTAAAAGAGGGAATAAGAATAAAAAGGGAGGAAGCAATAAAGAAACTTGGGATTGAAGATAAGCCGACCATCCTGTTTATGGGGGGTAGTCAAGGTGCTATGTATATTAACAAGCTTGCTCTTGAAGTTATGGAAGTATTGAAGGATTTTCAAGCATTGCTTATAACAGGCAATAAACACTACGAGGATATAAAAAGATTGCTCCCAAAAAGTGTACAAAATATAAAGCTCATACCTTTTACGGAAAATATACCCCTTATTTACAGAGCTTCCCATATAGCTGTTGCGAGGGCGGGGGCGGGAACCGTGGCGGAGCTGAGTTATTACGGGTTGCCAGCCATCTTTATACCCTACCCTTATGCCTCTGGAGATCACCAGTATTATAATGCAAAGGAAATTGAGGAAAGGGGAGGTGGAATTGTTATAAGGGAAAAGGAGGCGGATACTAAAAGGGTTATAAAAAAGATAGAAAAGCTATTCAGTAACAGAGATTTCTTTTCCGAAGGTATAAAAAACGCCTTACCTGTTGATGCAGAATATACAATGATTAAAGTTGTCAGTAAAACCGTCAGTTAATTATAATCACCTATTCTGTGGGTAGAATGATTGATCCAACTTTGTTACGAATATCTATATAAGTGGAAGTTATAAGTGTTTTAAGATCCGAACTAAGTTTACTCATAAATGGGTGGAAACTTCCATCTGGCGGTGCCCTGTAGGCACCTTTTGTAATGGGGAAATCTGGTGAAGCTGTTTTTCCAAATACATTAACATTTCCCGAACCGTCCATGGAAATGGAACTAATCTTATCGTAACTGCTTCCACCGAGGTAAGTGGAGGCTATCAAAGTTTTTAGATCTGAACTAATTTTACTTACAAATGCATCCACATCCCCTGCATATTTTATTTGGTAAGCATACTCCGTAGTAGGAAAATCCGATGAACTTGTTTCCCCAGCCACATATATATTTCCTGATTCATCCGCATAAATGGCATAAATCCAATCACCATCACTTCCACCAAGATAGGTTGATATTAGAAGATTTGCAAGATCCGGAGTAAGCTTGCTTATAAATGCATCTAACATTCCAGAGTAGGCTGTTTGGTAAGCACCAGTTGTTGTGGGAAAATTTGTTGAACCTGTACCTCCAGATACATATATATTTCCAGACTTATCCATAAAAATATCATAAATCCAATCACCACCACTTCCACCAAGATAGGTTGAAGCAAGCAGGTCAATAGGGTCCAAGCTAAGTTTGCTTATAAAAGCATCACTATTACCATTTTTTGTTGTTTGATACGCATTATCTGTTGTTGGAAAATCTTTTGAGAAAGTTTCTCCTGCCACATACATATTACCTGATTTATCTATATCAACTGTGTTTATTCTATCCAAGTCATTTCCGCCAAGGTAAATTAAAGCTATTATATTTTCAAAATTGGAAGTGAACACGCTTATAAAAGCATCCTTGTTTTTACCTAAGGTTACATAATGTTCACCAACTTTTGGTGGTAGATCAGGTGAAAGAGTTTCCCCTGCCACATAAACAACGTTTTCCGAAACGTCCATAAGAAGTGCGTTAATCTGATTTTTTACACGCTCACCTAAATTTGGAAAAATAAAAATAGAATTTATAATAAGCTCCTTGCTTCTATCATATTTTTCTGCATCAAATCCATACACGTTGTCACTATAAATTCTGTAACTTACGTTTACTCTTACTCTTTTTCCCCCCACATACTGATAGGCTATAGGTTTCTCAAGCCTTAACTCCCAAAATTCCCCTTTTACAATGAGCTCTCCTGTTTTTTTATCCACACTAATATTTCCACCTTTTATGTTTATCCTTATCTTTTCTGGATCAGCACCAGGATTTACTATAAATATCCTTTCTATATCACCACCGTAAGCCCTAATTTCAAGATCTATGCCTTTATAAATATCATTAATATAAGTACTGAGGTACGTGGTAATGTCCCTCTTCCAATCGTCGGGTTTGCCTTTAAAGTAGGCAACCTTTGTTATAGTTTCTCCTCTACCAATTATATTTTTTATCTCAGCATTTATCAGATTTTCTTTCAATACCAAAACTTTACCTCCATCCTTAGGTATGCTGTATATAAACTCCCCTCCTTCTGTTATGAAAAGAATACCTCCGAATGTTTTTGCATATAAACTTACTTTTTTGTCAACCTGCCCCTCGTTTTTCACAAATGGGATTCGTGCGCTTATCAATTCACTAATTATGTAATCCCTATTTATTGAAAACGTTGGAAAGCTTAAAGCAAAAAAGGTAAATAAGGAAATCAATAAAGCCTTTCTATTCACTTCCATTATTAACCCTCCCTTTCAAGTAAATTATAAAACATAATCTTATAAATCTTGTTCATACAAGTAATATAACAAACTGCATAATCTTGCTCTTTTTGGCTTTGGTGGAGGCGGCGGGAATCGAACCCGCGTCCGAGGATGGCCCGATATAAGGGCTTCTACAGGCTTAGCCCGTGTTTTAGATCTGCCTCCTTCAGCCCACGGGCAGGCCTCCGGAGGGAAGCACGGCATCCTCGTGTCGGCAACCCCTCACCGTGCGTCGGGGTTACCCAAGCAGGTGTCCTTTGACACCTCCGGGCAAGCCACCTGCCAACTCACCCGGGGCGCGCTGCCGTCAATTAGGCAGCGAGAGCAAGCTCAGCTTCGGGAAGTGTTTTAACGGCTGTTAAGGTTGCCACCCTGCCTGCTACCCTTAATCTACCATCCCCGTCGAATCCGTTCGCCCCCTTTGGGCATATATTTAAAATATAAAATGTAATTAGACGGCGGTCAAGATGGATAGAATAGAGAAGATAATTCAGATAAAGAAACTTCTGGAAAATGAAAGCGCCAAGATAATAAAGGAGATAGATTCGGAGATAGCAAAGCTGAAGAAAGAAAAGGAAAGGTTGAAAAGGGAAATTGATTATCTAAACAAACATATAGTGGATGCAAAAGATCCCATTCCTTACATCCTAAAGGAAAAAGCCATAGTTAGCGGTATAAATGAGATTGAAAAGAAAATAAGGGAGTTAGAAATAGAGAAAGAGAAGAAGATTAAAGAAACTATTGAATTACATAAAGAAGTGGAAGGTCTTAAAATTATAGAAAACAACCAGAAATATGAAAAGCTTACAGCGGAAATAAAAAAGGAACTTATAAATAACGGCTATATGGACCTTATAAAGAAGTTTTTGCTATCCATAGTTATTATTGTTTCAATCTCACGCGGTGGTGATATAGTTGAGCAAAAGATAAAAGAAGAAAGTAAGAAGGAAATTGTGGAAAAGTTACAGCTTATAGAGGAAGCCCTTGAGAAAAAATTAAGGGAAATAAGGGCGGAGCGGGAAAGGATAGAGAAACTTAAAGAAGAAATGCTCGCAATGAAGAATAAGAAGTTACCAGAAGAGGTTCAAAAGCTTATAAAAATTCTTAATAAAACCTCTACAGATGAAGCGGGTCAGATAATGAATAACCTTGACCCCTATACAGCAGCGGAAGTTTTAATAAGGTTAAAAGACAGGCAAGCGGCAGAGATACTTGCAGCAATGGATCCCAAGCACGCTGCAAAAGTTTCAAAAATAATAATGTCAAAGAAGGGAAAAAAGTAATCAAAATACGGTTAATTCTCCCCTCAGTTCCTTCGCTACCTTACCCACATAAAGTATCGTCATTATAATGCCCAGGATTATAGGAAAGACTACCGTCATAAAAAGAATTAAATTACGCTGAAAGGGATCAAATTTTATCACCGCAAAAAACATACCCACAATAAAAAGTTGTAATCCGTATAAAAGCATCATTTTTCCGACAAATCTGACCGTTCTATTCCATAGCTTTATATCTCTTTCTAATTCCTTTCCCTGAGTTGCTTTAATTTCATGAAACCACTCATAGGGAAGTTTCTCACCTATGAGGGGCAAAGATGCGGTCATTGAAATTATGGATATAAGAAAAATAACAACCGCAATCTTCATAAACTTACCTCCTTCATCTTTCTTTTTATAAATTCTATAGCCTCTTCCCTTGTTTTTACAATTCCTTCTATTTGTGCTTCCTCCAACATCCTTTTTATTTTACCCACGAGTGGACCCTCTTCCAGCCCGCATATCTCCATTATTTCCCTTCCGTTTAAAAGGGTTTCCCTGCTTGCTCTTGCCATATCCGTGGATCTAAAGGATTCCAATTTGTCCATAACATCAAGGAGTTTATCTATCTCTTCCTTTTTGTCTCCAGAAGCCAGTGCATCCGCTACAGAAAGTACAAAAAGATGATAAGCAATATCTCCGCAATCCCTCCAAAATCTTAGTATACCCCTTGATGTTAAAGTCCCTTTACTATCGGCTTCCCTTAGATAAAATAGTCTGAGGTGGTGTCTTACAAGGCTTGCTACAAACCTTATAAGGTCCTCTCCCCATCTCCATTGGTTACCTATTCTTTTAACCATCTCCGATCCTAACTTATCATGCTCATAAAAGGTGATTTTGCCATTAATCCTTTTGAATGTATCCGGTTTTCCTATATCATGAAACAGTGCTGAGATCTTTAAAGCTTCAATATCACTGAACTCCCCGAGAAATTTCAGATGCCCTATCTTTTCAAATATGTACCCCTTTATATATTTCCTGTTGCTAAGGATAAACTCAAGCATCTCAACGGTCTTAAATGTGTGTTCATCAAGGGGATATATATGATTTTCACCCTGATCGGAAATGTTTCTCAGCTTACTGATCTCTGGGAAGATTTTTTCAAGAAATCCGAGTTCGTACATAAGCCTAAGTACCTTAGCGGATGTCTTTATGGAGAGTATCTTTAAGAATTCAAAGGTTACTTTATCTTCCGGACTTTCTTTAATTATTTCTCCGCGTTCCTTGACAAACTTCATAAAATCCTCGGAAAGCTCCAAATCCGTTTCTCCCGCTATCCTGAATCCCCTTATGAGCCTTATAGGATCCTTTTCTAAATTCTCCAAGCTCACGGGTCTCAGAATACCTTTCTCAAGATCCCTTATACCCCCGGTAGGATCATATATAATCGTTTGCTTTGCACCTATGCTGAGAACATCATCAATATTGACAGCCATGGCATTGGCTGTGAAGTCTCTATCTTTCAAATCTTCTATTAAAGCTTTCTCTACATCTTTTCCTTTTATTTGGGAAAAGTCAAATCTGTATCTATAATCGTCTATCTCAAGTATCACCGTACATATAACGGGTCTTTTTATAATTATTCCCTTTTTCTCAAAAACGAAAAATTTCCCCCCTATTGCCTCCGCAAACTTCCTTCCTATTTCCTCAGGGTCTGAAGTAACAACAAGATCCACATCCACCTTTTTACCTACGGGTATCCCCAGTATCCTATCCCTTATCCACCCCCCTACAATAAAACAGTATTCATCCCTCGGTATGAGTTTTGCAATATCATCAAAGAAGGATAGATAAAAGTTAAGACCGTGTATTGTATGTATGTGTCCCCTTAATTGATCTTGTATTTTTTCCATAATTTATTATTTATAAATATTCTGATCTCTTTTATATGAGAAGGAACAAGAATTTTCTTCCTCACTATTCTCTGGATGCATAACGATTTAGTTTTTCTTATCAAATGAACATAAAGGGTGTAGTCTTGCTCTGTCATCACCTGTATAACATGACAGGGAGAAGGCTTATATAAGAAGACTTCTTTTGATGTAGCAATGGAAAAAAACAGGAGAAGTGTATAAATAATCCTTTTACCCATAACTTTAAATATTAAAACCTGGGGGCGACCTACTTTTCCGTGCCTGGGTAGGCACAGTATCATCGGCGCTGGAGGGCTTAACTGCCGGGTTCGGAATGGGACCGGGTGTTACCCCTCCGCTATAGCCCCCAGGCGAAGGC
>JALWBR010000021.1 GCA_027037055.1 Aquificales bacterium
AGCCCTTAGATGATCCGCTATAACTCTGAGGGCAACATCATGGGTATTTTCCCTTCCGTAAGCTACACCTGAAACATTCTCCCCGAATTCTATCAATGGTTTTATGATGTCTATTTCAAAGTTTGTATCCACACCTTGTAACACGGATGCTATCCTCTCCAATCCCATACCCGTATCTATGCTCGGCGAAGGCAGGGGATTTAGGTTTCCCTTCTCATCCCTGTAATACTGCATAAATACAAGATTCCATATCTCAAGAAATCTCTCTTCTTCATTCTTTATATGCTCTCCCCTATCCACATATATTTCGGAAGAAGGACCGCAGGGACCCGTATCCCCCATCTGCCAAAAATTATCCTTCTCATCAAGCTTCCATATCCTTTCCTCCCCCAAACCTATCTTATGCCTCCAAATCTCATAGGCTTCTTCATCCTTATAAAAAACAGATACAAATATCCTCTCCTCGGGAATGTTTAAAACCTGTGTAACAAACTCCCATGCAAATTCTATAGCCTTCTCCTTGAAGTAATCACCAAAGGAAAAGTTTCCAAGCATTTCAAAAAAGGTGTGGTGTCTTGAAGTGAATCCCACATTTTCCAGATCGTTATGTTTACCGGATACCCTTAAACACTTCTGGCAAGAAACAGCCCGCTTATAAGGTCTTTTTTCTTCACCGAGGAATACCCTCTTGAAAGGTACCATACCCGCATTAACAAACAAGAGGGTAGGATCGTTTTCCGGTATAAGGCTTGCACTTTTAACCCTCGTATGCCCTTTATTTTCAAAGTATTCAAGGAAACTTTCCCTTATTTCAGAAGTTTTCATGTATCTCATTCAATCACCCTACTTTGAAAGTTCTGATTTAATATAGTCAATTACCTTCACGGGAATAGGATCAAAACCATAAAGCTCCGCTATGTGATAACTGACCCAATCCCCTATGCTTATAAGATACAGTACCCTTGAGAGATAAGAGTTACCTTTACCCTCAAGCACATAAGGGTTAACACCGAGTTTTTTGAGTACATCCTCCGTTATTTTTACCCTCAGCCTTATTCTCGGATGATCCTCCGGATCACTCATTAGTAAAAAGGAACACTTTGACCTCACCTCCGCATTGTCCAATCCGACAACCTCGTTATGATGCATTTCCGGAAGCACAGCATAGTAACACTGTGTCTTTCCGTTTTCATTCATCTGGGTCTTCCATCTGAAGGCAACCACCTCCGTACTCATGGTGGCGTAAATAACGGGTAAATAGCTGTAAAATCTGCCCGCAATTGTCTTTGCGGTTTCATGGATTTCATCCCTGTTCTTTACGAGGTTATCCCTTATATCCTCCATCTCCTCCCTCTTTATACCGAAAAGGCAGAGGATTTTTGAAAGCATAAATCCCAATGCGTATCTGGGGGGCCACCCTTCTGGAATGGACAGGTACATACATCCTTCCGATATGGCCCTTTCCTTCAATTTACCTCCAGAACTTATACATATAGGCTTTATACCCCTCTTTAAGGCTTCATCAAATATATAAAGTGTCTCCTCCGTATTTCCGCTGTAGCTGGTGCAAACCACAATATAATTGTTGTCAATATAGGAAGGAAGCTCGTATCCCCTTATAGAAAAAACAGGATGGGGGTAGCCCGCTTTCTCCAACCACACCTTTGCTATATCACCCACTATTCCAGAACCACCCATACCGCTGAAGACTATACCCTTTCCCGTTTCTCCGATATGTAAATCCTCATAAACCAACTGATCAACAAAACCTTCTATCATTTCCCTTGCTTTCATACCGAACCTCCTCTGTCTCCTCGCTAATATTTTAATAGAATATTACTCATGTATTTTCAGGACCTGATTATAAACCTGCAAAAGTTTTGGGCGGAAAAGGGATGCGTAATAATGCAACCCTACGATATAGAAGTGGGAGCGGGTACTATGAACCCCGCAACCTTTCTAAAAGTGCTTGAAGAAGGTAAATGGTACACAGCCTATGTGGAACCTTCAAGAAGGCCTCAAGACGGAAGATACGGAGAAAATCCAAACCGTCTCCAGCATTACTTCCAGTTCCAGGTAATCCTTAAGCCCGCCCCGGAGAACTCACAAGATATATACCTTGAAAGTCTTGAATACTTGGGAATAAATATAAGGGAACACGACATAAGATTTGTTGAGGATGATTGGGAATCCCCTTCCCTCGGTGCATGGGGTCTCGGGTGGGAAGTTTGGCTTGACGGAATGGAGATAACCCAGTTCACTTACTTCCAGCAAGCGGGGGGTCTTGATTTAAAAGAGATAAGCCTTGAGATAACCTACGGTCTTGAAAGGCTTGCCATGTATCTTCAGGAAAAAGACAATGTTTTTGATCTTATGTGGAACGAAGAAACAACTTACGGTGAAATTTACAAGAGGGCGGAATACGAATGGAGTAAATACAACTTTGAAAAATCAGATCCTGAAACCCTTTTCAAACTCTATGAAATATACGAGTCGGAAGTTGACAGGCTTATTGAAGAAGGGATGGTACTGCCCGCCTACGATTTCTTACTCAAATGTTCCCATACATTCAATCTCCTTGATGCAAGGGGAGTTATATCCGTTCAGGAAAGGGCAAGATATATAAGAAGACTCAGCAACAGGGCAAAAAGGATAGCGGAACTTTACAGGGAAACAAAAGCAGGCATAAGATACTAATAGGAGTTACCGTTTATTTCTTCAATTATATCAACACCGCATTTTAACTCAGAAAGCCATTTTATAAACTTATCCTTAACCTCTCCCTTATACAGGAATCCGTGCTGGGGGGCTATTATATCAATTTCAAGATCCTTTATATTATTGATCCATGCCCTAATTGCCCTATTTGAAGCCATGTATCTGACATGAAATTTTTCTATACAGGGTATAAACTCTTCAAAATCGTTTATGAATAGTAAATTCTCGGAACAAGGTAACATAGATGCACCTATATCACCGCTGAAAAGAACCTTAGAAACGGGATCGTAAACATTTATTTGACCGGGGGAATGTAAAAAATGTGCGGGTATTATCCTTAGTGAAAAACCCTCGCTTATTTCTATGTCATGAACACCCTCCTCAATAGGTACTATCTTTGAGGGATCCTTAAGATCATAATGGGGTATAAATCTTAACCATACCTTGGAAATGTATATACGGGCGGGTGTCATTTCCGCCCATATATTTACACCCCCGCTCACATCCGGATCCTGATGAGACAAAAAAATTGCTTTTACATCATCAATTTCAATATACTTGAGCAGGCGCGATATGAGGGTGGGGAACAGCCCGAAACCTCCCGGATCTATAAGCACTCCTATATTTTTATGAACAATCAAATATTGATTTGAAGGTACTCCCTCTTCCTTTGCGCTTTCACCGAACCCCAAAAGAATGACCTTATGATCTCCGCCCTCAAATATACACTTGTCCATAAATTCACCAATCGGATAATCTTAATTTATTTGAACATTCCCTACAAAAAAACCGTGACTTAAGATCAACCTCCATAACGCTGTTTGAAAAATTCATAACACATCCTTTGTTATGACAATGCTTAAGACCAAAGGTATGGCCAAGCTCGTGATTTACCTCCTTACACAGTCTTTCGTTGAAAAGATCTTCATCATCAGTCCTTAACCTGTAAGAACTTACGACCGCTCGTGTTCCCCCAACAACCGCTTCTCCGAAGATAAAATTCATACCATCTTCATATATATCCTTATCCAGTACCGCTATAAGTTTTTTCATGTGCGGAAATGTAAATGTATTTAGTATTCCCAATATGGTACCCGCATGAAACTGTTCCCTGTCCCTATTGTAGGCGGGCATCAATGTTCTTAAGGAAGATTCGGAGAGTCGCACATCAATACCAAATATCTCTTTTATATTCCTTAATAGATACAAAAGAGCCCTTCTGTAAGGAAAATCAAAGGAAATAACATATATAAATCCTTTCATTTGTTATATTCTAACTTTCAAGTTACAATAACTTAAAATGAAGATTGAAGACCTGAGGGGTAAAGACTGGAAATCAAACGAAAGACTAAACTACATAATAAACAGGGGTAACATTTTGACGGATGAGTATGAAAGATCAGTTAAGGAGATAATAGATAAGGTCAGGGAAAGGGGAGATGAGGCTATTGTTGAGTTTACGAAAAGGTTTGAAGGCAGGGAAATAACCCCCGAAACCTTTGAAGTACCCGAAGAGGAGTTGGAAAATGCTTATGAAGAAACAGAGGAAGAAATTAAGGAAGCCCTTGAAATAGCTGCGGAGAGGATAAGGCTTTTCCATGAAAAACAGGTTGAGAGATCTTATATAAAGGAAGAAGATGGAATAATCCTGGGTCAGAGGGTAATACCCCTTGAAAGGGTAGGTATATATGTTCCCGGCGGTAAGGCAAACTATCCTTCAACCGTTCTAATGAATGCTATACCTGCGGAAGTTGCGGGGGTTGATGAAATTATAATGGTCACACCCTCACCTAACAAATACACACTTGCGGCAGCCCATGTTGCTGGTGTTGACAGGGTGTTCCAAATAGGGGGTGCTCAGGCAATAGCGGGACTCGCCTTCGGCACAGAAACATTGCCCAAGGTTGACAAAATTGTAGGTCCTGGCAATATATATGTTGCCCTTGCCAAAAAATTGCTTTTCGGAATCATAGACATAGATATGGTTGCGGGTCCTTCGGAGATACTCGTTATAGCGGATTCCTCTGCGGATCCAGAATGGATAGCCATAGACTTATTATCCCAAGCGGAACACGATGAGCTCGCTGGTGCCTTTATGATAACACCAGATTTTGACCTTGCGTATAAGACTTCCTCCGAGGTAAAAAAACTCCTTAAAGAGCTTAAAAGAAGGGAGATAGCGGAAGAATCTTTGAGAAGGTTCGGTACCATATTCATAGTGGAAGATATTAAAAGGGCATGCGAACTTGCCAACTTTATAGCTCCAGAACATCTTGAGATAATGACCGAGGATCCCTTTTCCCTGCTCCCCTATATAAGGAATGCGGGTGCGGTTTTTCTCGGAAAATATACAACCGAACCGCTCGGAGATTATGTGTTGGGACCGAATCATACCCTGCCCACGGGGGGTACAGCAAGATTCTTTTCACCTTTGGGTGTTTATGACTTTGTTAAAAGAAGCTCCATCCTATACACATCAAAGGAAGGTTTCTTAAGGATCTCCGATCTTGCGGAAGCCTTAGCAAAGGCGGAAGGGCTTGAAGCCCACTATCTTGCATCAAATTTAAGGAAGAAAAGGAGTAAATAATGTTTCCTGTACTCATAGAGATATTTGGTATTGAGATCCATACCTACGGTGTGTTGGTAGCCCTTGGGGTTATCGTAGGTTACATATTGGCGCTGAAACTGGCAAAAAAGGAAGGCATACATCCGAACGCGGTTGATTTCACCGTGATGATAGCGGTTATATTCGGTATATTGGGAGCACGCATAGCCTTCATTATAGAACATCCGCAAGAGATAAAAAATATAACGGATCTTCTTGCTATATGGAAGGGCGGTGTATCCTTTTACGGTGCGTTCATAGGGGGTGTATTGGGTGTTCTCATAGGTATTTACAGATACAAAATACCCGTTTGGAGTGCGGGAGATGTGGCAACACCTTCCTTAGCCTTAGCCCATGCCATAGGAAGATTGGGTTGCACCTCAGCGGGTTGTTGCTACGGAAAACCAGTACCCGTTGACGGACCCTTAAACCCAGGCATACACCTTATGGATAAGTTCCCATACTTTTATGTAGTTTTCCCCCCGGGTGCAACCGCACCACCCTTCGTACCCTTATATCCCACCCAAATAATGGAGTTTACGGGAAATTTTATCATCTTCCTTATCCTGCTTTTATCTTTCCCGAGGAGACCCTTCAAAGGTTTCGTTTTCTCCCTATATCTGATTTTGTACGGAACGGAAAGGTTTGCCTTAGAGTTTTTCAGGGGTGTAACACCGCCCATAGAACCCATAGGTTTAACATGGAATCAGGTCGTATCAGCCCTTTTAGTAATAACGGGCATTCTGCTATTTTTCCTTCTATCCATAAAAAATAAAAGTGTAAGCCATGGAAGTTAAGTTGAACGACATATTAAAAGATATTGATGAAAGGAGACTCACCGGTTGTCTATTTGTAATAGGTGATGAAGAGTACATAGGAAGGGTAATAGGAGATAGATTGAAAGAAAAATATACCGTAAAGATTCTGTGGGGGGATGAGACAGACTTAGATACACTGCTACGGAATCTTACCGATACTTCCATATTTTCTGCGGAAGGTAAGAGTGCTGTAATTTTGAAAAGGGGCGAGAAATTTTTAAAATCACTGAAGAAAAAAGAAAAGGAAAAATTCATATCATTCTTGGAAAGGATTAAGGAAAATTTGCTTGTAGTATTTTACGAAACATCCCAAATAAAACAAGACATTTCCAAGGAACCTCTGGTCGGTATATTAAAGAAGTGCAAGTTTCTTAAGGCGGGAAAACTCCCAAAGGCACGAATAAGGGAGATTATTAAAAAGAAGTTTGTAAAGGAAGGTATAACCGTAAAGGATGAGGACATAGAGCTTCTAATAGATATGTGTAACGGTGACCTTTCGGTACTTAAGCAGGAGACGGATAAACTTATACTTTACAAGGAAAGAGGAAACTTAAGCAGGGAAGAATTATTTAAAATATGCATACCCACAAATGAATATTCCGTGTTTGATCTCATTGATAGCCTGTTCACCGGGGACTATCAGAAATTCCTTGCGGGTGTCAAGAATATGAAAACATCCGGCATTTTACCCCTTCAACTGCTTCAAGCCCTTTCAACAACAGCTATAAAGATACTATTCACTATAAAGATGACAGAAGAAGGCACCGATATTGACTCAGCCCTTTCAAAAGTAGGTGTTACTCACCCCTTCCAAAAAATGAAGTACAAAACATACTTAAAAAATTTATCTTCGGATCAAATCAATAAGATTATATCCCTACTTTACGAAGCGGACAGAAAGATAAAAGTCAATTACGAAGATCCTTACGGCGAACTTGAAAAGATTGTACTAAATTTAATAAATTACACTTATAACAGAAGTAGCTCTTAATCTCTCTAAAAGTTTTTCCTTCTCCTTTTCAAATTCCTTTAACATAATCTCCCTTTCTATCTCCGCACGGGTCTTCCCGCCGTAAATCTCCTCCTCTTCCAAAATCTCCGCTATATATATATGCTTTTCATCTTCCGCAAAAACCCTTAAACCTACCGGACTTCCCCATACCTTTGAATCAAGCTGTTTTATCAGATCACCTTTTCCTACAACAAGCTCCTCAACCGGTTCACCTACAACCTCCGCCATATCCTCAAGGGTTCCCTTAGTCTTTACCGCCTCCGCCATAAGGTGAGCCTTTTCCCTCGGAACGGTAAGTAACTTTATTCTCCTTACCACCCTCTTTTCCTTATCGGACAAGCGGTCTTCAATATTTATATTCTCTATTTTTGACATTACCAATGTCTGCAGTCCCATATTAAAGAACATCTCCTTTTCAAGAAAATCCTTCAAAGCCTTGGGAGTTATACCCATTGAATATATTTCCTTGTAAAATTCCTCCACCGTCTTGCCGTTCATCTCCGCCATTCTTTCAACGGTTTGATTTATGTAACTCTCGGGTACCTCAGCACCCCTACCCTTTAAGAAGGTATAAACGAGATAAAGATCTACAAGTTTATCAATAAGCTCCTTCCTGTCGGACAAGCCGTAGTAAAGTGAAGCCACCCTCAACTCACTCTCAAGGATAGGTTCACCGTTAACAGAAGCCACAACCCTATCAACCAAAACCTCCCTTGCATTAACAAGGGATACTATTACAAGTATTGGAAGTAAAGCTTTATAGAATAGTTTTTTAGTATCTCCGAAAACCACCTTCTGAATACCTCCTCCTTTTTAAAATTCAAAAGTTTTTTAATAACCTGTGGTTTTGCTTCTTTAAGGTCAAGCACACCTTCCTTTTTCTTATCAACTATCTTAACTATAATATAACCACTTTCAAGTTTGATAGGCTTTGAAACCTTCCCTATATTGTAGGGATACAAACGTTTTCTTAATACGGAAGGAAGGGTCTGAATAGAATACCATCTCGGCTTGCCTATTCTAACGTCCTCCTCTTCCTCTACATCCTTCCCTTCCTTAAGTAACCTGTAAACCTTAAAAGCCTTCTCTTTATCGTACACAAGAACTCTCAGTATCTGTACCTGCTTCGGATATTTAAAATCCCTCAGATTCAAGTAATAGTAAGCTTCCACCTCCCCGTCGGATATACTGATATTACCACTTATCCTCTCCACTATCTTATTTATAAGAATCTCAGTCCTAACCATTCTCTTAACAGGATCGCTCAATTTATCCTTTCCTATATTCAACCTTATATACTCCTTTATCTCATCCTCACTTACCTCTATACCCAGATTTTTTGCTTCCCTTTCAACTATCCTTGATCTAACAAGCCACTTTAAAAATTCAACCTTGTCCTCCTTGGTAGCTTTATGTATGGGAAGATGCAAAATCTCCTGCCAGTAAGCGGAAAAACTTTTATTAAACTGCTCAAGGGTTATGGACTCCCCATCAATAACAGCTACAACCTTCTCCTCCGAAAATACAAATCCTAAGAGAAATAATATTAAAACGACGAGCATACCATCAATTTATTTTAAGGGGATCTCCCTCCCTGTTCCTAACTTCATATATGACGCCACATCTCCCCTCTTCATCTTCCCCCGCATAACCCAAAATATTTCCCCTTTTAACCTTTTCCCCTTTAAAAACTTTACCTTCTTTTAGGTTCCCGTAAACATACATCAAACCATCTACGCTTTCAACTATAATAAGCCATCCGTACCTTTTAATATCATCACCGCTGTAAATAACATTTCCGTCCGATACTGCAAAAACCTCTGCACCGCACTCAGCCTCTATAAAAACACCCCTTCCTTTCTTCACCATGTTACCTTCTACAGGTAAATCTACAGAAATGTCCCTATCCTCGGGAACCCTGTATGTCCCTTGTTTAACAGGAATAACGAGACTGCATGAATATGAGAGGGTAATCATAAGTATAACGATCGCGCATAAGAGCGGATATTTCTTCAAGCCTTTTGTAAGCATGGCTTATACACTTAATTATATCGGTTGCCCTCAAGGTTTCCGTATGCTTTAAGGATTCCGCACATCTTCCCGCAAATCCGTGAAGGGTAACTCCAAATTTAAGTGCCTCTTCGGTATCCATACCCCTACCCAAAAGGGAGACAAGAATACCCGACAAAACATCACCGCTACCACCCTTTGCCATGGCGGGTGTACCCCAGTTGGAGACATAGACCTTACCTGAAGGTGTAGCCACAACGGTAGTTGCACTCTTAAGCACTATGTAACATCTCCATTTTGTACTGAATTCCGAAGCTACACCCGTAAGGTTGTTCACTATATAGTCGGAAGGTAAACCAGTAAGTCTCGCCATCTCTCCCACATGGGGTGTTATAACTGTAACACCCTCCCTTTCCGCAAGTACATCGGGAGATCCATATCTGTAAATATTGTTCAAGGCATCCGCATCAAGAAGTATGGGTTTTTCTTCAAAGCTGAGCAAACCCTTGATAAGTTCATAGCCGTCCTCATAAACATCCATTCCCATACCCACAGCAATGGCGGAGAATTTCTTTTCAAGATCTTCAATCACCTCAAGGGCTGAACTTGAAAGAAATCTACCCTCGGGCAGGGGTAAACTCATCTCTTCTACGAGATTGGATTCAATTATTGGGTTTATATCCTCGGGAATCCCGACAGTAACAAGACCGCTTCCCGTTTCTGTGGATGCCTTGGCTCCCATTATAACCGCACCTGTTTTACCCTCACTGCCTCCCAGTATAAGTACATGCCCCATTTTGTTCTTATAAACATCCGCTTCTCTTTTGGGTATCGTTAAACCTTCTGGTAGTATAAGCTCCCTTTCTATACCCTCCGCCAGGTAGGAAGGTATGGAGATATCAACAACTGCAACATCCCCGCACTTTTTTAAGGCGGGATACAAACAGTGGCAAAGCTTAAGAAATTGAAAGGTAACTGTAAGATGGGCGGAAACGGACGGTTCAAATATCTCTCCCGAATCGGATGAAAGACCAGAAGGAACATCCACCGCCACAACCTTTTTAGCAAGGGTGTTGATAGCCCTTATAATCTCCGATCCTCTCTCATCGGGCGGTGGTTTAAAACCCGTACCGTATATCGCATCTATAACCACATCGTAATCCTTTATTGATCCGAGATCCCTTTCTTCCCTTACCCCGAGTTTTCTCAGAACATCAAGCTGTAAAGAAGCATCCCTACTGCTTACCTCACCGTAAGCCAACATATAACCCACATAAATACCCATAAGATGCAAATTTCTTGCTATTGCTAAGCCGTCTCCTCCGTTATTACCCTTTCCCGCAACTATAAGAACCTTTTTGTTCCTGTCAACCAGTCCCTCCTTAAGCATTACGCTTATTACTCCCCTTGCAGCATTCTCCATCAAAGTTAAAGAAGGAATTGAAATGTCTTTGATGGTTTTCTCATCAAGCTTTCTCATCTCAGAAGACTTAAGGATTTTCATACTGTTAATTTTATATAATCTTTTATCTATGTGGATATTAGGCCAACACGACGAACCCTACCGAAAAGCAAGAAGCTCTATACTTCAAATGGTAGGAAACACACCCCTTGTAAGATTAAAGAGGGTAATACCACCCCACATATCACCGAAGGTTGAGATATACGCAAAGCTTGAAAGTTTCAATCCCGGTGGGTCCGTAAAAGACAGACCCGCTTTAAGTATGTTCATTGATGCCATGAATAAAAACTTAATAAAGGAAGGAAAGGTCGTTATAGATGCAACATCGGGTAATACGGGTATAGCCCTTGCAATGGTAGGTGCATCCTTCGGCGTACCCGTTGAGTTGGCAATGCCTTCAAATGTCAGCGAGGAAAGAAAAAAAATAATAAGAGCCTTCGGAGCCAAGATATACTTTACGGATCCCCTTGAAAGTACGGACGGGGCAATCTTATTTGTAAGGGAAAAGGTTGAAAAGGAACCAGAAAAATATGTATATCTTGATCAGTATAACAATCCCGCAAACTGGAAAGCCCATTTTTATTCAACGGGTATTGAAATATGGAATCAAACGGAAGGCAGAATAACCCACCTTGTTGCAGGTATAGGTACTGGCGGTACAATAATGGGAACGGGCAGAAGATTAAAGGTATTCAATCCGGATATACAGATAGTAGGGGTCCAGCCCGCTCACCCTTTTCATGGCATTGAAGGATTAAAGCATATAGAAAGCTCCATAAAACCGGGTATATTTGACGAGACCTTTATAGACAGAACAATTTTTATAGAAACGGAAGAAGCCTATGAGATGGCAAGGGAGCTGGCTTTAAAAGAGGCAATATTTGCGGGTCAGTCTTCCGGTGCCGCATTAAAAGCGGCAATAAAAATAGCGGAAGAGCTTGATGAAGGTGTAATAGTAGTCATATTCCCGGACGGGGGAGAAAAATACCTTACAACATCACTTTGGAGCTAATATGTCAACCCTCTACATAGTACCCACACCCATAGGAAACCTCAAAGATATAACCCTAAGAAGTCTTGATGTTTTAAAGAGAGTTGAATATATAGCATGTGAAGATACGAGACGGACAAGGATACTGCTTGAACATTATGACATAAAAGGGAAGAAGTTACTCTCTTACTATCACCCGAAGGAAAAGGAAAAGATGAAGGGAATAATTAAGTTACTTAAAGAAGGAAAAGAGGTAGCCCTCGTATCCGATGCGGGTACACCCCTTATATCCGATCCCGGCTATATCCTGGTAAAGGAGTGCATAAAGGAAGGTATAAAGGTTGAAGCCCTACCAGGACCGACAGCCCTTATTACCGCCCTAACCGCTTCAGGTTTGCCTACAGACAGGTTCATATTTATGGGATTCCCTCCCAAGAAGAAGACTAAGAAATTCTGGGAGAGTATAAAGGGATGTAAAGACTTTACCGTAATACTTTATGAGTCCCCCGAAAGGATAAACAAAACCCTTGAAGTTATCAAGGATTACTTTAACGATCCGGACACCGTTATAGCGAGGGAGTTGACAAAAATAAATGAGGAATTTATAAGGGGGAAAGCTTCAATACTACTAAAGGAGCTTGAAGGAACAAAATTAAAGGGAGAGCTTGTAGTACTGTTCAGGTTGTGTTAGTCCCTTCCTTCGTATCCTCCTTCTTCTCAGGAAGTTTCTTAGGATTTTCCTCTTCTTCCAATTCGCCGGAGAGGGCTTTTTTAAAGTTTCTTATTCCCGCACCCAGTGCCTTTCCTGCCTCTGGTATCCTTGAAGCTCCAAAAAGAACAAATATTATAGCGAGAATTATAAGGAGTTCTGGCAATGTGGGCATATGAAACATTCTTTACCTCCTTTTATAAATATAACACATTGGGTAAAAATATTCACTATGAGGATAATTTTATTTTCAGGAAAAGGTGGAGTCGGTAAAACAACGGTTGCTGCAGCTACCGGTGTAAAGCTTGCCGAAATGGGTTATCGCACAATAGTAATCTCCCTTGATCCCGCCCACTCCTTGTCAGATTCCTTCGGTATTCCAGAGGAGAAGAGACTCAGCTTTAAAGGATTACCCACCAATATAGATAAGAACCTATGGATCCAAGAGATAGACATACAGGAGGATATAGAAAGACACTGGGGCGATGTTTACAGATTTCTTGAGCTACTTTTTAACACAACAGGATTTGAAGATATCGTCGCGGAAGAACTTGCCATACTGCCAGGAATGGAAGAGATAACAAGCCTTCTTTATATAAACCAATACTATAAAGAAGGAAACTTTGATGTACTTATACTTGATATGCCTCCGACAGGTGAAACCCTAAGATTCCTTTCCATGCCTAACATAATGAAGTGGTATATGAAAAAGATATTTAATACGGAAAGGCTTCTTATGAAAGTTGCAAGACCGATAGCGAAAAGGTTTACCGATGTCCCCTTACCCGATGATTCTTACTTTAAGGCGGTGGAGAATTTTTATACAAAGCTTGAAGGTGTTGATGAAATACTGTTTAATCCAGATATTTCTTCGGTAAGGATAGTGCTTAATCCGGAAAAGATGGTTCTTGAAGAATCCAAAAGGGCTTTCATGTATTTCAACATGTTCGGTATTAATGTTGATTGTATTATCTTGAATAAAATCTTTGAAACGGATCACTCAGAAATAAGAAAAATCCAGAAAAAGTATATTGAAGAAATAAGAGGAACATTTTCACCTATACCCATAATACCGTCACCCTATTTTTCAGAAGAAATAATAGGAAAGGTCAAACTTAAGCATCTTGCGGAAATACTGTATAAAGACAAAAATCCTGCCGATATCTTTTTTAAAGAAAAGGTTTACTCCTTTATTAAGGAGGAAGGTGGCTACAAGGTGAAGTTGAAATTACCCTTCGCTCCGAAGGAGCATATAAACCTTTTGAAGAGCGGAGACACTATTATTGTAAGATGCGGAAACTTTAAAAGCTACATCAACCTACCGAGAAAACTGAGCAATCTAAAGCCATCCTCAGCAAAAAGGACAGGAAACTACTTGATTATAAATTTGGAGTGAGATGAAATTCATCTATGTAGTCATAGGCACAATCGTTACTCTTTGGTTTTTTGATGCGTATATAAACTCAATATTCAATCCAGAAAAAAGCTTTATGGATCATCTAATAAACCCTTCCTATTACACGCTGATAAAGAGGTTTGAAAGTATTTTACTGATACTCGGGTTGGGACTGTATGCCCAATACCTTATGAACAAACTTTACGAGAGGGAAAGGAAGCTGAAAAGGTTGATAGAACGACAAAAGGTTTTAAGCAATCTCGGATATTTGGCTCTAAGTGAAAATCTTAAGATGCTTATGGAAAAAACGGTTGAAGAAGTTAGGGATGTATTAGAAGCTGATTATGTAGGTATATTCTCGCCCTGCACGGATAGGGAATGTATTCTTAACGCCTGCACAGGCTTTGAAAAAATGGACATCCTTAACCTAAAATTACCGGTAAAGGTTACAACCTTTGTGAAGAAGGAAGATATTAAAAACTTCGGAGATCTGTGGAAGAAGTATAAAATAGAAGAAGGAATAAACATCCCGGTTATAGGCGATGAATGCTTCGGAATACTCGGAGTTTACTTTAAAAACAGCAGAAAATTGGATGAGGGGGACATAAACTTTCTTAAGGCAACTTGCACTATCTTGGCAGAAGCTTGCGAAGTTCAAAAAAATAAGGAATCCCTTCAGGAGAGTGAACACAGATATAAACAGCTTGTGGAACTTTCACCCGATGCTATTGTCGTTCATTCAAAGGGAAAGATAGTTTTCGCAAACTCCGCAACACTGAAAATGTTCAGGGCAGAAAAACCGGAAGATATAGTAGGCAAGGATGTTCTCAGTTTTGTACATCCGGAATATTTAGGAGCGGTCAAAAAAAGAATAGAATACCAACAAAGGATGGGTAAACCCGTCCCGCTTTATGAGGAAAAACTTGTAAGACTTAACGGGGAAGTTTTTTATGCGGAAGTTGCAGCTGCCCCCATAATCTTTGAAGGACAACTATCTTCACTTGTAATAATAAGGGATATCACCGAAAGGAAGCTTCAGGAAGAAAAGATCAAAAGATTAAATCATGTATATGCAATACTCAGCAATATAAACAGTGCAATAATAAGGATAAGGGATAGGGATGAACTCCTTAAAGAAGCCTGTAGGATAACGGTTGAGGAAGGAAAACTGCCCCTTTCATGGGTAGGTATAAATGAAGGAGGAGAATTAAAGCCTTATATCTACTATGGAAAAGCGGATAATCTGTTTGAAAAAATAGAAAACTTAAAGAAAATCGGTATACATATACCCGAAATAGAAGAAGAGGATACTTTTGTATGCAATGACATTGAAAACTCGGATATGGACAATAGGTGGAAAGAAACACTTCTCAAAATGGGATTTAAATCCCTACTTTCAATGCCCATCCATGTAAGGAATAGGCTTGTATGTAAATGTAATTTCTATTCCGAAACAAAAGATTTCTTCCATAGTGAAGAAATTAAGCTCTTTGAAGAAATGGTAGCTGACTTAGCCTTAGCCCTTGATTATATAGAAAAGGAAGGTGAAATATTTAAGTTAACCTACTATGACAGTCTTACAGGTCTTCCCAACAGATTTATGCTTAAAAACTTAATCAATCATGCCCTCCCGAGGATAAAGAGGTCAGGGAGGTATCTGGCGGTTGTATGTATTGATATTGACGATTTTAAAAAGATAAACGATTCTATGGGTCATTCCTTCGGAGACAAACTGCTTAAAGAGGTAGCAAATACCCTTACCGGAACGGTAAGGGAGGGAGATATAGTGGCAAGGATAAGTGGTGATGAATTCTGCTTAGTACTTTCCGACATAGGAAGGATAGATGATATATCTCTCATTCTTTTCAAGCTTATGGAAAAATTTTCAAAACCCATAAATATTGAAGGAAGGAACATATATCTTTCTATAAGTACAGGTATTTCGGTTTTTCCCAATGACGGTGAAGATGAAGAAACACTGCTAAAAAATGCAACCGTAGCACTCCACAATGCTAAAAAAGAAGCGGGAAACAGTTACAGGTTCTTTACAAAGGAAATTGATCAAAGGACAACCCGTGAATACTTTATAGAGCTGGGACTTAGGGATGCTGTCAAAAAGGGAGAGCTATATCTTCACTATCAACCCATAGTTGACATAATGTCCCGCAAAATAACAGGCATTGAAGCCCTTGTAAGATGGAACAGCAGTTCACTCGGATTTGTATCACCGGGAGAGTTCATACCCATAGCCGAAAGAACGGGCATAATAGTTGAAATAGGACATTGGGTTTTAAAGGAAACAATCAAGCAGTTAAGGTTATGGAATGACAAAGGTTTCGGACCCCTGAGAATGGCTATAAACATTTCAGCAAAACAGATCCTCAAAAAAGACTTTGTTCCCGAGCTACTCAGCATTCTTGAAGAAAACAAAATATTACCCGAACAAATAGAACTTGAACTTACCGAAACGGAATTCATAGAAAGATCGGAAGCAACAATAAATGCACTTAACGAGATAAGAATGTACGGGATAAGGGTAGCAATTGATGATTTCGGAACAGGATATTCTTCCCTCGGTTATCTTATAAATTTCCCGGTTGATACCATTAAGATAGATATACTGTTTACCCGTCAGATGGTAGAAAAGCAAGAGTACGCTTCAGTTGTAAAAACCATAATAAACATGGCACACAGCATGAATATGGAAGTTATAGCGGAAGGCATAGAGACGGAATATCAACTTGAGTTTTTGAAAAAACACGGATGCAGATATGCACAAGGATACATCTTCAGTCCGCCCAAACCTCCGGAAGAGATAGAAAAGATATTTGAAAATCAAGAAGTTTTGTGATCGTGTATTTCCTCAAGCTCCTTTATAAATGATTTTCTGAACTCCTCTTTAAATTTATGGGAATAAAAAGCTACAAACAGTTTACCATCCTCAAGCCTCATCCACACCTTTCTGTGAACTGTGTAAAAGGCGAGCATCATACCTCCCACAAGCAACACGGATCCGAACCATATAATATTTGTTCCGGGATTTTTTGATACCTGCAACCCGGAAAAATATTGAGGTTCAAATCCGTCCATCAACAGAAAATAAGGAAAATCCTTTAATTCTTCCACCTCATTATACTGGACAAATACGGTAGTCCTCGGATCGTAAATAACGGGTACATTATAACTTTTCCTGTTTTTCAGAACCTTCAAAATAACCGCAGGAGCTATATCTCCCCTGAAACCTGCGGCAGGATCGTTGACATTGAGTATCACCCTATCAACGGATATAAGCATGTCCCTGAATTCCGCAACTTTACCAACACCGACCTCCACCCTTCCTAAAAACGCATCTTCACTATTTTGAAGCACCTTCTCCTTGTCAAGGATTGCAACACCCATTCTCAATACATTACCCGTAAGACCATAGGTAGCCTGAAATATCCTGTAACCGTCATAATCAAAGGGACCATTAACCATAGTCATACCTTCAGCGACAACCTTTCCATCCCTTATTATCCTTAAATCACTCTCAAAAGACTTGACCGCATCCGCAAACTCAGGAGACTCCTCACCATAAGGCACTATCCTGAAGTCTGTAACTTCAATATAAAACGGAAGTTTTATCTGAACATTTTCGGCGGGAATAATAAGAACATTGGATTTATCACCTTCAGGTACTATAACAGTACCGCGCAGACCGAAAAAGGCATCAATTAAAGCACCACCCATTATGACAAGAAGACCAAAATGAACTATATAAACACCGAGGCGTGAATATCTTCCCTTTTCCCCGTAAATATAAGTTTTTCCGTCTTCTTTATCTACAAAAACCCTGAACCCCTTCTTTGCCAAAAATCTTACAATAGTTCCCTCATCCGCTTTAACCCTTAAAGATATTGCTTTCAACCTCTTTTCCATAGATTCGGTAAGCTTCATAAATCTCTCTTTTCCGAAGGTATATCTCCATACACCGGGTAATCTTTTTATTGAACAAACAGTTAGATTAACAGCAAGAAGAACTATGAAAAGAACATAATACCAAGAGCTAAAGACATCTGTAAGCCACAACCTCCAGAACCAGTAAGCTTTATCAATTCCGAATTTATTTACATAAAAGTCAAATTCCCTGTTCTGCTCAATATATGTAGAACCCAACATGGATAGGATACCGAGAACTATCATTATGAATATGGCAAGCTTTATAGAAGCAAAAAAATCATATATAAATCCGTAGATATTACCGTGTCTTCTGTAATCTTTCATAAGATCTTTGAAACCGCGGTAACCCATACCGCAAACGGACACAAAAAATAAAAGAAGGGAAAATCCTAAAAGGGTATAGTAAGGAATTGAAGGAGATTCCGTATAAAAAAGCCCGTATATAATAACCGCGGTTGCAAATATTAAACTAACCACAAAAAATGTGTATGAAGTTAATATTTCCGATATCTTTTTCATTGACCTTGCATTATACAACAATAGTCTTATAAAAATCCACAATTTCCCTTCTTATTGCCTCGGTAAAATCCTTTGAAAGGAGTTCTACAACCTCATGACCGCCCGCAACGGGCATTTGAATATAAAGTCCCCCGTATCTATTCTTCAAAAGTCTTATCCCCCTTATTCTTAGGATACCCTCTATCTCAATATCCGCATACCCTATAAGCCTACCGCCGTTGTAGTATGAACTAAAGGGATAAAATTTCACAACCTTTATATTCACCTCAAACCTCCTGATACTCTGCCTCCCTTAATATTTTCTGATATTTTTCCAAAGCCATTCTTCTTTTTAGCCCCTTTAATCTGTCCACAAAGGTAATACCGTTCAGGTGATCATACTCATGTTGAAACACAACAGCAAGAAAATCCTCAAACTCCCTTTCCCTTTCCTTACCTTCAAGATCAATATAGGAAACACCAACCTTCCTTGCCCTTTTAACTTCAACAAATAAACCGGGAAATGAAAGACAACCTTCTTCATAAACAATTTCTCCCTCCGCTCCGAGGAGAGTAGGATTTATAAGAACATCCTTGAAACCCTCCTCTCCTTCCCTGTGGGTGGTATCTATAACCATTATGCTGAGAGGCTCTCCTATTTGATTTGCCGCCAATCCAACTCCCTCTTCTTTTTTAAGCGTATCTATCATATCGTTTACCACAGATCTTATCCTATCGTCAATGTTATCCACCTTCAAGGTAGGCTCCTTCAAAATCTTAGCGGGATAACGAACAATCTTCCTTACCATGCCAATAAAATCTAAAACACCTTGCTCAACCCAACAATGACGGGGATTACCTTATTTGGGTAATTATAAACAAAATTAGTATCCCCAAGGTAAGATTAACTCCCACAAAAAACATCATCCTGGGAAAATTCCTCTTTCTATAAAGGTAAAAGTAAATGTAAACAAGATTTATAAGCATAATCGCATAAAGAAGCAATTTGAAGTGGAACAAACCATTTCTAAGCAAGTCTGGTCTCATATTAAGCAGAAGAAATATACCCGTAATGAGGAGTAGCAGGGCGGAAGCTCCTGCGGAAGGTAGAAATTTGCCGTTCACCGCTTTTAGAAACTCATGTCTTTTTCCTTGAGGTACTTCTTTCAAAGAGGGCTTTAGGAAAAAAAGTGAATATATCATACCCCCTATCCACAAAACAGCAAACAGTATATGGAAGAACAGAACTATCCTTTCCACAGTAGCTTAAATTTTACAAAAATAAGCCCGTTATTCAAGATGATAACTGACAGGTATTTTTATCCTTACATCACTTTTCGGTAAGGGAAATCTTTTATAAACTTCTTTTATAACGCTAACAGTATATTCATCAAGCAAGCTGTAGCCCGAACTTTTAATAATCTCAACACCAAGCAAATCTCCGTCCTTACTGAGGGTAAAACCCACCACAACCGTTCCCTCCCAACCCATCCTCCTTGCCACAATAGGATATTCAATACTATCCGCTATAATCCTCCTTATAATTTCAAGATTTTGGCTTGTATAAATCAAACTGTAATCTTCCGTTCCGGTCCTATCACTTTTCTCCACATCAGCTTTGTAAACAACATCTTCCGAGGTTTCCTTGAATGCTTCCTTATCCTCTTGCTCCGCCTTTTTAAACTCCTCCTTTTCCATACCTCGTTTATTTGTATTTTCTATGGGCTTACTTTTCGCAACAACCTCTTCTTCTTCAACTTTACTATCCGAGGTTTTGTTGTATGAACTTATGCTATTTCTTCTTTTAACCTTCTTTAATGCTTTCTTAACCGCCTTATTGATTTTTGTCCTCTTACTTACACTGTAAAACCCTATCCCTCTTATATCAACCCTTCTGTAGTCATTTTCCGTTTCTACGGGCGGAAACATCCTTACGGATCCGTAAATACCAGCTAACACAATTAAATGAAGAAATAGGGATATAAAAAGATATTTGAACATAGAACCCTACTCAGTGAAATATTATAATCTTAGTTACGGAGGATGAAGGAGGAGAAAGATGGGAAAAGTTTTAATAGCATTAATATTTTTCCTTAATATATACTCATTCTCCCTCATAAAAACCTATGGGGATATATTAAATGAAGAAGTAAATCATATACTGAAAACAAGTGACGGCGGTTTTCTGTTAACAGGATACACAATGAATCAAAACGGATTCGGCGGTAAGGATATTCTAATCATCAAGACTGATAATAACGGCAGTGTTCAGTGGAAAAAGATATTCGGAGGGAACGGAGAAGATGAAGGTTTTTTGGCAGTTGAGTATCAAAACAATTACTATGTGATAGGTATAACAAATTCAATAGACAACGATCAATACAGAGAAACTCTACTCCTTATACTTGACCAAAACGGCACATTACAATCCGCAAAAATGTATCAGAAGGTCGCAGAAGATATATTTCCCCTTATATTGGAAGATCCCGCAACCGCGGGAAACTTCTATATTATAGGTAACAGCTCCTCCTTTGAATTAAATCTTAAAAAACACAATGTGGTTATAATGCACACGGACAGTAACGGAGATATAGTTACAGATACAAAAGTTATAAAGCCTTGTGAGACCGATCCCTGTGACAGTAACAATACCATTGACAGAAGTAATGAATATGTTTCAAAGGTTATAACTACAAGCGACGGTGGTCTGCTAATAGGGGGTGTAACGGACTTCCCATCCTCCGGAACAGATTATGATCATGATGTATTTCTTATAAAACTGGACTCAGCAGGTAATATTCAGTGGTCAAAGCGATACGCTTTCGGGAGAGACTTAAACAATCAAACAGTTTACGACAACAGAGATTCTCTTAAAGATATTATTGAATTATTTGATAACAACAATAATTCCATAGGTTATATTGTGGTTGGAACTACAACTTACAGTGATACATCTGCTACAGATATATTTATCCTTAAACTTGATTCAAACGGCGTTGTCCAATCAAGAGCAATATATTGCATAGGCACCAATTCCCAGTGCAACGGAGCGGTAAAGGAAGAAGTAGAGGGAATTTCAAGGGTATCCGGCGGATTTCTACTCTTTGCGCGTACAGAAGATCCTTTTATATTTGCAGTGGAGGATCAAAACCTGAATGTGGATACAAATCTCTTTCAAGGCAAGATATATAAACTAAAGGGTGCTATTCACTCCTTCCTGCAAGATACTACAAATATTTATCTTACCGGATATACACAAGTATTCGGAAATGGCTTTTATGACGGTACATTTATAAAACTTAATCTGGACGGAACAGTGGTAAACCCGAAGTGTCAAAATGCGGTTGGAAACATGCAGGCTACCATAGTAAAAATTGATAATCCTCCCCTGGATGAACAAAACTTTCCCCTGTATATTGACCAAGGCTCAAACAACAATCCTTCCGTTTCCGATGAAACCTCCACAATAAGCAAAAAGGATATAGTTGAAATAAAAGAGATAGATGCATGTGAACCTCACATAGTCCCTTCAATTCAATCCATAGACTTTGGGAATGTTTATTTAAATATGCCTTCGTCAAGATACTTGATAATTAAAAACAGAGGATTGCAAAGCCTTGAAATAACCAACATATATCTAAGCGGTACGGATAAGGATTCATTTGGGTTTGAATCCCAGTGTTTTGATCCAGTTCCATATCAAGACACATGCTATATAAAGGTATTGGTAAATCCTAAAGCTACTGGAACAAAGACAGCACAGTTAATAATTGAATCCAATGATCCCTCCTTACTGTCACTGACCATTAATCTTAAAGCAACAGCAACAGTACCACCTACCGCACCCGTTCCTCAGGATAAAAAGACTTTATCCAAAAAACCTGTATTTACAAACGCTCCTTCCTGCTCAAGTTTTCATATCGGATACATATTATTATTCCTGTTACCGTCTGCATACATTATAAGAAAGATATATGGATGAAGATAAAGATCTGCGGTTTATGTAGGAAAGAAGATATTGACCATGCAATCTCGGAGGGGGCGGATTACATAGGAATAATCCTGTATGAAAAAAGCCCCAGATATGTTGATCCAGAAAAGGCTATAAACCTTATAAAAGATATAAAGAACGCAAAAAAGGTAGCCGTTATGGTTAACCCTGATATAAACATGGCAGTATATATGCTAAGAAAAGGCTTTGACTTTATCCAATTGCACGGCAATGAAGACTATGAATTTGCAGAACAAATCGGTATAGAAAGGGTTATAAAGGCTTTCAGAATCAAAGAAGAAACCCCTAAGATAGAAAAAGTATGGAAAAAGGCTCATGCAATTTTACTTGACACTTACAGAAAGGACAGCTACGGCGGTACCGGACAGACCTTTGATTGGAATATAGCATGTCAAATAAGGGAAGAGGGCTTTAGGGTGTTTCTTTCGGGAGGACTCAATCCCCTTAATGTGATCCATGCTATTGAAAAAGTAAAACCCTTCGGTGTAGATGTATCTTCTGGAGTTGAACTGAAACCGTGTATGAAAGATAAAAAGTTGGTAAGCGAATTTATAAGAAAGGTAAAGGAGTTGAAGCATGATTGACAAGGAAAAAATAAAGGAAAGTATAAGACTATTTCTTGAAGGAATAGGAGAAGATCCAGACAGGGAAGGTCTAAGGGAAACCCCAGAAAGGGTTGCAAAGATGTGGGAAGAATTTGAATCATTGAGAAACTTTAATATGAAGCTGTTTGAGGAGTTCGGTGAATACAATGAAATGGTTCTTGTAAAGGATATAACCTTTTACTCTTTATGTGAACATCACCTCCTCCCCTTCTTCGGAAAGGTTCATATAGCCTACATACCCAACGGTGTAATATGTGGACTTTCAAAGCTTGTAAGGACAGTAAGAGCTTTTGCCCTGAGGCCCCAAGTTCAGGAAAGATTAACGGAGGAAATAGCTGATTTTATACAGAAAGAGTTGAATCCTAAAGGAGTAGGCGTTGTTTTAGCAGCGGAGCACCTATGTATGTCAATGAGGGGTGTTATGTCACCAGGGCATATAACCGTAACATCCGCTTTGAGAGGGGTATTTATGAAAGATATAAAAACAAGAGAAGAGTTTCTCAAGCTCATCCAATGAAAATAAGACTTAACAGATTTCTATCCATGTGCGGTATAGCTTCAAGAAGAAAAGCGGAAGAGCTGATAAAAAATAACAGGGTTAGTGTTAACAGTATAATCATAAGGGATCCAGCCTATAAGGTTGATCCCGAAAAGGACACAGTGAAAATTGATGGTAAAGAGATAAAACCGGAAAGAAAGAGGTATATAATCCTTAACAAACCTCCCCTCTATCTTACAACCCTCGGTGAAGATAAAAAGGGAAGAAAAACAATAAAGGAGCTTATAAAAGATATTAAGGAAAGGGTCTATCCCGTAGGAAGACTTGACTATAATACGGAAGGTTTATTACTACTCACAAATGATGGAGAGCTTGCCAATAGGATACTGCATCCGAGATACAAGTTGCCCAAGGTATATATAGCGGAGGTTAAAGGAATAATAGGTAAAAATAAATTGAGAAAGATTAAGGAGGGTACAGAACTTGAGGATGGCTTTGCAAAGCCGGACGATGTGGATGTACTGAAATACAGGAAAGGTAATACAATAATAAGGATAGTGTTCCATGAAGGCAGGAAGCACCTTGTTAAAAGGTACATGGCAAAGTTCGGCAACCCTGTTTTAAAACTTAAGAGGATAGCTATAGGTCCCATAAGACTCGGAAATCTGAAAAGGGGGGAGTATAGGGATTTAACCGATAAGGAACTTACCGATTTAAAAAGGTCCGTCGGCCTGGAGGATTAAGAAAATGGAAGAAATTCTTAAACTCATAGTAATATTCGGCTTAATGTTTGTCGGATTTCTGCTCTTCTTTAAATTCTATGCTATCTATAAAGGTAAAAAACTTGAAGGTAAGACGGTTGATATAATTGAAAATGGCATTCTTTACTTTTATTCACCGAAGTGCGGAGCCTGTAAAATGATGGAGAAAACCATAAACAATCTTTCCTCTCTTACCGATGTACTTAAAATCAATGTATTTGATGGGAAAAATGAAAACATAGTTAAAAATATGAATATAATGGCAACACCTACAACTGTTGTTATAAAAGAAGGAAAGGTAAAAAAGGTTTTTATAGGAGTTGTTGGAGAGAACAAAATTAAAAAGGAGGTTGAAATATGAAGTTCTTCCTTGATACCGCAATGGTTGAGGAGATAAAAGAAGCTGCAAGCTGGGGTTTACTTGACGGTGTTACAACTAACCCTACCTTAGTGGCAAAAACCGGCAGACCATTCAAGGAAGTTGTAAAAGAAATATTGGAAATTGTTGACGGCCCTGTAAGTCTTGAAACGGTTTCATTGGATGCTAAAGGCATGATAGAAGAGGGAAGAAAATTGGCAGAACTTGGAGACAATGTGGTTGTTAAGATCCCTATGACACCTGAAGGCTTAAAGGCGGTTCAGGTTCTTGAATCTGAAGGAATACCGACAAATGTAACCCTCGTATTCTCCCCCACTCAAGCCTTGTTGGCAGCCAAAGCGGGAGCCTCCTATGTATCACCCTTCGTGGGGAGAATAGACGATGTTTCCGGTGAAGGTATGAAGTTAATAAGGGAAATAAAGGGTATATTCATGAACTATGAAATATCCACAGAAATTATAGTAGCAAGCATAAGAAATCCCATGCATGTAGTTGAAGCAGCACTTATAGGAGCTGATATATGTACCGTTCCCTTTAAGGTTATGCAATCCTTATTCAAACACCCCCTCACGGATGTGGGTATAAAGAAGTTCCTGGAAGACTGGGAAAAGGTACCCGATAAACCCTTCTGATATGGATTACAAAAAGGGAGTTTTCACAAAAAATATAGAGGGACTTTTAGGGGAAATTGCGAAAGATTTGGAAGAAAAAGTGGCTGAAGACCCTCAAAATGAAGACTTACTTTATAAACTGGGTACCGTATATCTTAGACTCGGTAAAATTGAAAAGGCGAGGGAAGTATATCTGAAACTTAGAGATATTAACGATTCACTCGCCCGAGATTTGCTTGACAGACTGTATGAGATATAATTTATCTTCTACAGGAGGGGTGGCCGAGCGGCCGAAGGCGGGTGATTTGAAATCACCTGTGGGTCTTAACGGCCCACCGGGGGTTCGAATCCCTCCCCCTCCGCCAAATATGCCTATATTAAAAGTATGGACTGGGGTCAGGCAATTACCATAATCTTTGGCGTTGCAGGTTTCATGGGTATATTTATGTTCTTAATAAACAAACGTATAAACTCCCTTGAAAAAAGATTTGACGATGTAAACAGAAGACTTGATAAGATAGAAGAAGATATAAGGGAAATAAGACAGCTGATCTATAAATCCATGGTAGAACCTACGAAAAAATAATATTAAAACCTACCTTTATAACAGGATGCTATATTAAAAGTATGGATTGGGGTCAGGTAATCACTATAATCTTCGGTGTGGCAGGATTTATGGGTATATTTATGTTCTTGATAAATAAACGTATAGACTCCCTTGAAAAAAGATTTGACGATACGAACAGAAGGTTTGATGATGTAAATAGAAGACTTGATAAAATAGAAGAAGATATAAGAGAAATAAGACAGCTAATTTATAAATTCATAGGAGAACCTACGAAGAAGTGATTTTTAAAATCAATCATGGATCTCATCAAAGTTTATGAAAAATTATACAATGCTTACGGCAAACAAAACTGGTGGCCCGTGGATAGGGAGTATCACACAAAAAATAAAAGCGATCCGAGGGAGGAGATAGTAATAGGCGCGGTATTAACACAAAACACAAACTGGAATAATGTTGAAAAAGCCCTTGAAAACCTTAAGAAGATAAATGCACTTAATTTCAAAGCTATAATAAAAATGCCCGTTAATGATTTAGAGGAAGTGATAAAGCCTTCCGGCTTTTACAGATTAAAGGCAAAAAGATTAAAGAATGTTTGCAAACACCTTTATCCAGTAGATGTGGTAGAAAGGATAGAAAGGGAAGAGCTTTTAAAAATAAGCGGTGTAGGAAGGGAAACCGCTGATTCCATACTACTGTATGCGGGTAAAAGACCTTACTTTGTAATAGATGCATACACAAAAAGGCTTATGTTAAGGCTCTATAAAGTAAACGGTAGCTATGAGGATTTGAGGAAAATATTTGAAGAGAATCTACCCAAGGATGTTAAGCTTTTTCAGGAGTACCATGCACTTATAGTAAAACATGCAAAAGTACATTGCAGCAAAAAACCTTCCTGTGAAGGTTGTTCCCTTGCAAATAATTGTCAGTATTTCCTTTCTTCTGGTGAATATCTGCTGACATCAACGGGGATATAATCAAGCCTTATATAGCCGTTCTCACCCTTCGTAGCCAGAGTATGCTTGAGGAAGTTTTTATCATCCCTTTTTGGGTAATCTTCCCTGCTATGACCTCCCCTTGACTCTTTTCTGTTAAGGGCAGAAAGGGCTACAACCCTTGCAAGTTCCAGCATGTTTCTGAGTTCCAAAGCCTCTATTAGATTAGTGTTGAAGATCCTTGACTTGTCCGCAACCCTTATGTAATTCCATCTTTCATAAAGTTCCGTAAGCTTCTCATAAGCTTCCTTAAGGGAGCTTTCATCCCTGAAAATGCCCATGTTGTTCCAAGTTATCTCCCCCATTTCCCTTCTCAGATTGGCAACCCTTTCATTTCCTTCCCTGTTTATTAAGGAACTAATAAACTCTTCCGCTTTTTTAATATACACCTCCCCATTTGAATAATCTTTATAGTAAGATAGATTATCCTTTAAATAATCCGCACATGCCTTTCCGAATACGAGAAGCTCTATAAGAGAATTTCCTCCGAGCCTATTCGCACCATGAACTGATACACATGCACATTCGCCTACGGCAAATAAACCTTTTAAAGGTGTTTCCGAAGTTCTGTAATCAACCACATGAATACCACCCATACAGTAGTGGGCGGTGGGCCTTATGGGAACAGGTTTCTCAACAGGATCAACACCCTCAAAATCTATTGCCAACTGCCTGACTTGAGGCAGTTTCTTATTTATCTTTTCTTCGCCGAGATGTGTAAGGTCAAGAAGAATATAAGCATTTATACCTTCGCCCACACCCCTTCCTTCCCTAATTTCCGTTTCTATTGCACGGGAAACCATATCCCTGGGGGCAAGCTCCATCTTGTCGGGTGCGTATCTACTCATAAATCTCTCACCCCTTGAATTCAATAAATAACCGCCCTCACCCCTGCACGCCTCAGAGAGCAGTATGCCCGTTTTGGCAAGACCAGTGGGATGGAATTGGATAAACTCCATATCTTTCAAAGGTACACCTACCCTAAAAGCCACAGCCTGACCGTCCCCCGTATTCCCTACCGCATTTGTACTCCTTGACCAGTAAATACGAGCAAACCCTCCCGTTGCTAAAACAACAGCCCTCGCTAAAAGGAGATTTATCTCCCCGCTTCTTATATCAAGTGTAACAACCCCCTTAGCTCCATCTTCCTCCGCAACTATATCCAAAAGGAAGTGTTCATTAAAAAAGTCAATGTTATCCCTTGAAAGTGCTTGTTCAAAGAGGGTGTGTAATATAACATGACCCGTTTTGTCCGCAGAATACACAGTACGGGGAAAGGAAGCACCTCCGAAAGGTCTTTGAGCTATCCTTCCGTCCTCAAGTCTTGAAAATGGTACTCCCCATCTGTCAAGTCTATATATTATTTCCGGAGCCTGTTTGCACATGAAGAAAACAGCCTCCTGGTCCGCCAAAAAATCCGCCCCCTTTACAGTATCGTAGGCGTGCATCTCCGGACTGTCCTCAGACCTTACATGACCGAGTGCGGCATTTAGACCGCCTTGCGCCGCACCAGTATGCGACCTTGTAGGATAGACCTTTGATACTATGGCAACCTTTATAGATTTATTTTCAGCAACCTCAATCGCGGTCATCAAACCTGCACCGCCACCACCGACCACAACAACATCGTATTTGTATGTACCCATGGGAATAATAGTTTAACATCACAAAACTTTTAATCCGCGAAATTAAATTTTTTTATATGGAATCCGAATTAGTTACATTGGGGACTGCTTAAATGGATATTCTGACCTTAGTAGGGATCGTAGGAGGTCTCGCAGCCCTACTGATCGGGGCTATACTTAAAGGCGCAAGTATATTATTCCTAATTCAGCCAGCAGCCTTCGTTATAGTCGTACCCACAACCTTATTTGCATCCCTTATTACCGTACCCCTGCCCAAATTCTCCATGGTCATAACGGGTTTAAAGATGGCTTTGTTCGGCGGTAAAGATGTACTCGGGGAAACAAAGGCTCAGCTTGTTGACCTCGCCAATCTTGTAAGGAAGGAAGGTATACTGGCACTTGAATCAAAAATAGATGAAATAGAAGATCCCTTTCTTAAAAGGGCTATAGAGCTTCTGGTACTCGGTGTAGAACCAGATGTTTTTGAGGAAACCCTTGAAACGGATATCTCAAAAAAAGAGGAAGAGTTTGAAATAGCGGTTGAATATTGGAAAAATTCTGCAGAAAGTGCACCCACCTTCGGACTTGTGGGAGCGGTCTTCGGATTAATGAAAGCTCTCAAAAGCCTTGATAACGCAGAAGAGTTAGCCTACGGTATCTCTGCAGCATTCGTTGCTACGGTTTACGGCATAACCTTTTCCTATCTCATATTCGGACCCATCAGCAAAAAGATAAAAATTAAATCAAAGGAGGAAATAATGAAAATGCAAATGGTTGTAGATGCCTGCAAGATGATGATAAAAGGAGAAAATCCCAAAGTTATTGAAGAGAAGCTCAACAGTTATGTTGAGGTATAAAGATGGCTAAAAAGAAGCATAAATGTCCTGAAGAGGTTTCAGAGAAATGGGCAATACCTTACGCTGACTTCCTAACTTTGCTCCTCTGTCTCTTTATAGCCCTTTATGCAATGTCTGCAAATAAAAGTCAGTCTGCAGCATCCGAATTTGCCGAAGCTTTTTCAAAAGCTTTCGGAATGAAAATAATAGCTGTTGAGGAAGCTCTACCCAAGCAAATATTACCGAAACCCATAATCCCGAAGGTTAGATTGACAGAAAAGGGAAAAACCATAAGGAAAAAACTCGTTGAACTTGAACACATGTTAAAACAGTACGGCCTTGAAGGATCAATACAGATAGTTTATGAGGCAATAGGAATAAGACTCATCCTTAAAGATAAGGTGCTTTTTGATAGCGGAAGTGCGGAAATAAAACCCGAATACAAACCCATACTGGACAAGATTGCAGAAATATTGAAAGAAATTAATAATCCAGTTGAAGTTGAAGGACATACGGATAGTATTCCCATTCATACAAGAAGATTCCCATCAAACTGGGAATTGTCAACAGCAAGGGCGGGCAGTGTTGTAAGATACTTCATAAGTAAAGGTCTTGACCCTTCAAGATTCAAAGCGGTAGGCTATGCTGATACAAGACCAATAGCTCCTAATACAACTCCCGAAGGCAGGGAAAAGAACAGAAGAATAGAAATAGTAATCCTTAATGTTAAAGGCGCTGAACTCACAAAGATAAGGGAACATCAGAGAACTAAGTAAGTTTATCCTTAAGATATTTAAGTATTTGTTCCGTCACGGGTAAAAAAACATCGTTCAATTCCTTTAACTTTTTATACATAAGTTCCTTATCAATATCCCACCTTTCTCCCAGTTTATTTCTGAATTCATACATTTCTCTTACTTTATCTTCATAAGATTTGTCAACAATTCCAGCCTCAACCAATCTCATCAAGCAATCGTCCCCGAATCTTTTAATTCCAAATTTCGGCGCAAGATGACTGCAGATGTCAAAGAGGGAATCGTATGCAACTATGTAAAAATACCTTGTTCTGTCATAGTACATGGGCTTACTGACAAACTCCTCTTTACCCTGATTAAGTGCGAAATTTATCTTTTTGACGGAATCCTTTATATAAAAGTACTTTTGCTTTAGAAGATCATAATCTATTAAAAGGGGATTATTAGTAACCTTCTTCACATGCTCAACAACAGCTCCAGCCATCTTTTTAAACAAAATCAACCTTTTTTTTATGAAAGAGTAAAAGAAAGATGGATCTATATCCTCCCTAAGATCCCTGTGGGAGAAATAGAAATCCGACAACTCTTTGTAAGAATCCGGGTCCTCCATATTAAGTTCCATTGCCAACCTGTAAAGACACTCCTTACCGCTTACCCTTGTCAAACCCATAACTTGGGTTACATGCCTACATACCCTCATGAGGGTTTCAAAGGCAAGGTTGAAATCCGCCCTCGCCTTGTCTATTATTAATTTATTGGATATGAATTCATCAGCGGGTACAGATACAAGTCTGTTAAGTTCAATATACACCTTTTCAAGATCCTTGAGTGTATTAATTATGAGGGATATATTAAATTTTTTCTTAGGCCTTGAATCCATAAGATAGAATGCTATTATATTAATCGGATCCATGAAAAATTTGTAAATGATATACAACATGGTATTGCCTTTAAAAAGATCTATGCTATCTTAGTAAGACAGAGAGGTGCATTGAGATGTTTGAGAAGTTTACAGAAAGGGCAAGACAAATTATACTGCAGGCAAGGGAAGAAGCCCT
>JALWBR010000022.1 GCA_027037055.1 Aquificales bacterium
GAACGATTGGGCATTTACCGTAGCGAGGATGATAGAGAAGAACGGATGTCCCGTACCAGGGGGAGTAAATGACTGCAGTGTAGATCCCACAACACCCTATTGCAAGATAGTGAGCTATCTTGAAAACAACTTTGGTCCTGGGTGTTGCGGAGATGTATCAACATGGAGTGATGAGAAGATAGTAAAGGCGGTGTGCGGGTCATGTCACGGCATAAGGGGGTATGAGAAGATCCTGACAGTCAGTCCGGGACTTGACACGTGGTTATTTGACGGGAAGGGACAGCAAGATTGGGAGATAACGGTGGGGAGAATGATAAATGTGAATGGAGCGATAGTGCCGGGAGGTCAAGGCGGGACGATCTTTAACAGGATAGTTAATTGGCTTGTGAGCAATGCACCACCTGGGTGTTGTGGGTATATACCAGTAAGCGAGCCGGAACTTATAGCACAGGCAGCGTGTGGGACATGTCATGGGATAGTGATAGGGAGTGCTACGAATAACAAGAGGCTTACGAGGGGTATGTCGTTGTATCTCGGTATAGTTTATGGGTGGGATGCGGTGCCTTTGGGTAAGGATGTGGTGCATTGGACTAAAACTGTAAATAGGATGCTTCTTAGAAGGCTTGTTACGAGGGGAAGTATGCCTGATCTTGAGCAGAAGGTTGCCCTTATAGATTGGCTTGTCCAGGAGGCTAATCCATCTGTTTACAGTGATCCTGGGACGCAGGGATTGAGGGATCCGAGGGATCTTTTCATGACTTACTGTCATAAGTGTCACGGTGTAAGGGGTAGGGGATCCGTGGTTTATGCAAATAAACAGTGGGTTACCAACAGGCAAATAGCGGATCCTCCCATTTCAAGCACAAGTTATGCAAGACCTCCCTATCTTAACTTAGCTCCCGGCGGTTTTTCTGGATGGTGGTGGCCTCCCGGCGGTGACTTCAGTATAATGCCCTATTATGAATGGAACAATCCGTCTCTGGGATTTCCAGACAGAAGGGTTTATCCCGACGAATGGGATTTACTAAAATCAGCCATCTATAAGCTGAACTACAACTGTGCTTGTCCTTATGGAGACAGCCCATATCTTCCCCCGGAGGGCGATGCGGACGGTGATGGAATTATAGACTATCCGGAAGATACAACCCCGCCCTTACCTCCGCAAAATGTAACCTACACTATAAATCAAAACTCCGTAACTCTCAGGTGGGATCCCAACCAAGAAAAGGATCTTAACGGATATCTGATTTATATAGGTTCGGGCTGTAACCCCGATTGTACAGGATGTACTTGGAATCCGGTTAACTTGGTAACAAGCTTGCATACAGAAAATACCACAACCCAGTACCACATGCCCGTATTTACAAACAGTTATACCATTAGTAATGTAACACTACCTCTTTGCGTAGCAATATCCTCCCTTGATCTAACCTGCTGGAGTCCGAGACCTGTAAATAATCCTCCCTGTAACGAAAGCCAGAAGACCGTTATTAAGATCCAGATCCAGTAAAATAGTTAAGAGATGATACTGCTCAGGGAAGAGGACATAAGATCTATCATTGAAGCGGGTGAGTTCTTAAACAGGAAGGGATGGGTGCCAGCAACAAGCGGTAATATATCCGTACTCATAGATAGTAATCTTATAGCAATCACGGCATCAGGGAAACATAAGGGTAGGCTCACGGAGAGGGACATAGTAATAGTAAATAGGGAAGGTTATAAAATATACGGGGAAGGTAAACCTTCTGCGGAGGTTCTGCTTCATATCCTCATTTATAAACTATTTCCCGAAACCAAGGCGGTTATACATGCACATTCCCCGAATGCTACAGTTATATCAAAAATAAAAAAGGATCATTTAAAAATAAAAGGTTATGAAATATTAAAAGCCTTTGAGGATATAAGCACTCATGAGGAAGAGATAATTATTCCGGTCTTTGAAAATGAACAGGATATGGAAAACCTGTCCAAAAGGATAGGAGAAATCTTGTCCACATTAAAAAAGGACAAGCTTTACGGATTTTTGCTTGAAGCCCATGGTATCTACACATGGTCTGATTCCGTAGAAAAGGCTCTTAACTACATAGAAGCCTTTGAATTCCTCTTTGAGTGTGAACTGAAGTTATCAAGATTAATATAAGGGACCCGAAAAAGGGTCCCCATGAGTATAACCATATCACCAAGTATGTACCACGCCTTGTATGCAATCTATGGGAGTACCCACATCCGGAACTATGTTATAGGAAATAATAGCTTTTTTATCCCATCCGCTCTGCGTAGCTTCAACATACTGATATTCCAGATTGGAGTAAAGGGGAGGATAAGTACCCCAAGGTTGATCAGAAACGGAGTCACATAAATCCCCGGGATTAGGCTGGGCATCTACCATCTTAGATAGATCCGAGGAAAAGCCTGGAGCATCTACAGGATATATATCAAAGTCATACATTATTTCACCGTTTACAAGACTCAGGACTGTTACCCTGTTGCTTACTGAACTCATAACAGGCACCGCGTATGCATCCGTAAATACGGGTATATCCTGAGAGGTTAATGTCATTAGGGAACAAGATTTATTGAGGATATCACATTTGAACCAGATACCGTTCCACATGCCGTAAAGGGCTGAATCTGTTACACCTGCCACAGTTGCGGGAAATACGGTATCTCCCACATTAACAGCTTGGGCACCGCTTAAATCAGGTACAAAGGCAACCTCCATATCTGTTGAACCGGGATCGTAACACGCCATATTGTCGTAGGCTTCATTATAAACACTACCGTTATCACACACTTGGAAAGCGTTCGCTTGAGAGGTAGTTGCATTAGATACCGTACCTCCCGCCGCATAGGTTTGGTATGGTCCCGCATTAACAAATATGCCGTCCGTAACACCGAACAAACTTGTAATGGGACCTGCAGCTGTTGCAGTACCTTGACTGCCGTCCGTCTTTACCCATATTATCGTATCACTCGCGTTATTGTCAACAGCATACAATCTGCCTTGTCCGTCAAGCTTAACCACGGTAAAATTACCGGTAGCATTAATGCTTTTAATGGAAGCAACATTATTGCCATCAAATTTCATATAAAAGATGCTGTTGTTAGTCCACACCGCAAAGTAAACATTAGAACCGACAGTTACCGCAACCACATTTGCGTTAGTGCCGGTTGCAAGATTCACGCTCAGGCTTTTAACACTGCCGTCGCTCCTATTAACAAAATGGAGTTTCTTAATATCATTGTTATTATCATATTCAGCAATTATCCAGTGACTTTTTGATGTTCCCTCCACTCTGAGGATATTATCGGGATTCTGAGTATTTATCTCAGAAGCCATCTTGCCGGAAGAATCATAAAGTCTCTGCGCACTTACATTAGCAGGTTCCCTGAAAACCCATGCCTTATCTCCGTTGACATGAACAACAAGAAAAGCACCATCTCCTTTGTAAGTTGTACATCCTCCTCCTATATTGCATTCATTCACAACAGCATAGTTGCCTTCACAATCCGCAACTATAAGTTGATCGGTATCAGCACCCGGCAGGGGAAAGTTTGTATAAAAGGATCCGTGGACAATGGGATTCATATTAACGGGATTTACCAAATCCCTACCTATGTACCTTATCTCAAGACTTTTTACATCAAAGAAAAATATATCCCTGCCTCCGACAAGAAAGGCGTTGCCGTTCTCACATACAGCAGCAACATAACCCGTATTATCAAAGGCAACAGTAAGATTCATATCCTTTGCGTCATTCCTTTTCAGTTTTTTAATAGAAAAGCTTCCGTCACCCCTTAGTTCTATCACCTTATGGATGGTATTAACCGGAACTATAGCCCAATCACTGTCTTTTCTTACCTTTTGAAATTGGACAAGCGCGTTAGCTGTCTTAACTGGAGGGGGCGATGCCTTTTTACCTCCCTTACCGCATGCGGAGAGAAGAAAGAGGAATACTATTCCGTAAATAAGTACTCTCTTATGCATAGCTGGCCCTCCTTAACATTTTTCCTTTATATATTTCGGCACTAAAAGGCATTTTGATATAATTAAACCCATGAGTATGCTAACTATATGCAGGGAAGATACAGCGGAAGTTATAAAGAGAACGGATATTTTTGAAGAGATAGTTGATGAGCTCAAAAAAATAGGTGTACTCTTTGAACGATGGAATGCAAAAAAGCCTATAAGTGAAGATTCTTCTGAAGAGGAAATAACTCAAGCATATATGGAAGATATCCAGAGGCTGATGAAGATGTTCGGTTTCAAATCCTATGATGTAATAAGTATGACCCCCAATCATCCAAAAAAGGATGAGCTTAGAAATAAATTTCTCAAGGAACATACCCACAGCGACTTTGAGGTCAGATTTTTTGTTTACGGCGACGGCGCCTTTTACCTACACCCCAATGACAAGGTTTACATAGTTATATGCGAAAAGGGTGATCTTATAAGTGTGCCAGCGGGGGTACCCCACTGGTTTGATATGGGTACATCCCCCAATTTCAAGTGTATAAGATTGTTTACCACGGAGGAGGGATGGGTTGCAAACTATACGGGAAGCGATATAGCCGATAGATTTCCGAAGTATGACGAGCTTAAAGTCAGTTAAGGCAATATTAACGGATATAGAAGGAACGATATCCGACATAAGCTTTGTAAAAGACATTCTTTTCCCCTATTCCTATGAGAAGATTGATGATTTCGTTGAAAAGCACTGGGAAGAGATAGGAAACATACTAAAAGAAACAGAAGAAATAGTTGGCAAAAAGCTTTCAAAGGAAGAATTCATAAAAACAATGAAGGCATGGATAAGGGAAGATAAAAAAATTACCCCCCTTAAAGAGCTTCAGGGAATGATATGGGAAGAGGGCTTTAAAAAGGGTGAACTCGTAAGCCATATATATGAAGATGCACTAAAAAAGTTAAAGGAGTGGAAAGATAAAGGAATACCAGTATATGTGTATTCATCCGGTTCCGTAAAGGCTCAAAAGCTATTTTTTTCTCACACAACTTACGGGGATATAAGTTACCTATTTTCCGGGCACTTTGACACAAGAATAGGTAATAAAAAGGAACCGGAATCGTACAGGAAGATTGCGGAAAAGTTAAATCTAATGCCGTCCGAGATACTTTTTCTTTCCGACAGCGCGGAAGAAATAGAAGCCTCACATAAAGCGGGAATGAAGGCAATAATGGTTGTAAGGGACGGAAAGGGGTCATCCACACACCCGGTTATAAAAAGCTTTGACGAAATTAAAATCTAATTACTTTTGATATCCTCTATAGCCTTCTCTATATTTTTAACCAGCTTTCCAAATTTTACCTTCGCCTTAAAAAGCAGATATTTACCCTTACTCTCAAACCCCAAAAGTTCATCTCCCTCCTTTACCTTTTCACCGCCCTCGTCTATAAGTGTGTAATTAAGTTTCCCTTCCTCTACATAAAAAACACCAGTATTTTTTATAAACTTCCTGTATTTACCCTCAATTTTCACCTCAAGGGTTACATATCCCTTTTCGGAAAGATTGAACTCACCTATCTCCCCTATGGGCATGCCTTTAAAGTAAACCTTTTTATCCTTTATTTCAGGTTTTTCCTCAAAGACCACTATGTACTTGGATCCGAAAAGGGCAAAAGACAGCGCAACCACAAAAAGTAGGGAGTAGAATACCCTGACCATGATGGATTTATTTTATATCAGAAAGGTTATATTATTCTATATTCGGGTTACGATGGAGAGGAGAAAGACAAGGAAGATAAAAATAGGAGATGTTGAAATAGGTGGTGATGCCCCCATTGTTGTTCAATCAATGACATCCACAAAAACCTCTGACGTTGATGAAACACTTTTTCAAATAAAAAGACTTGCGGAGGCGGGTTGTGAGATAGTAAGGGTGGCGGTTCCCCATGAGGAGGATGCGGAAGCCTTAGAAGAAATTGTCAAAGGTTCACCCATTCCGGTAATAGCGGATATACACTTTGCCCCCTCTTATGCATTCAAATCAATGGAAAAGGGTATACACGGCATAAGGATAAATCCCGGAAACATAGGCAAGGAAGATATAGTAAGGGAAATAGTAGAAGAGGCTAAGATAAAAGGTATTTGCATAAGGATAGGTGTAAATTCGGGATCCTTAGAAAAGGATCTTCTTGAAAAATACGGATATCCTTCATCGGAAGCCCTTGCGGAGAGTGCTTTGAGATGGACAGAGAAGTTTGATAAATGGGGATTTTATAATTTTAAGGTTTCCATAAAGGCATCCGACGTTGTAGAAAATATAAAAGCAAATCTTATATTCGCTAAAGAAACGGATGTCCCGCTTCATATAGGTATCACGGAAGCGGGTATGGGGAAAAAGGGAATAATTAAATCTTCGGTGGGAATAGGCATATTACTCTACTTGGGTATAGGTGATACGATAAGGGTTTCACTGACGGATGATCCCGTTGAAGAGGTGGAAACCGCATACATGATTCTTCAAAGCTTAGGGCTAAGAAGGAAAGGCATTGAGGTAGTATCGTGTCCTACCTGCGGAAGGATTGAGGTTGACTTACCGCCAATAGTAAGGGAGGTTGAAGAAAAGCTTAAAGACATAAAGAAACCCATAAAGATAGCAATAATGGGATGTGTAGTAAACGCCATAGGTGAAGCCAAGGAAGCGGATATAGGTTTGGCGTGTGGAAGGGGTTTCGCCTGGCTCTTTAAGGGAGGAAAACCAGTAAGAAGAGTGGAAGAGAAGGATATGGCGGAAGAACTTTTGAAAGAGATAAGATCAATGTTAGGAGAAAACGGAGATGGACATAAAATTTGATGATAAGGGTCTTGTACCAGTAGTAGCCCAGGATTGGAGAACTGGTGAGATAAGGATGCTTGCTTATGCAAACAAGGAAGCTATAGAAAAGACTGTTGAGACGGGTTATGCCCACTATTTTTCAAGATCAAGGAACAAAATATGGAAGAAGGGGGAAACATCGGGAGAACTCCAGAAGGTAAAGGAGATAAGGATTGATTGCGACGGGGATGCCCTCGTATATATGGTTGAGCAAGAAAAAAATAAGGCGTGTCATACTGGAGAGAGGAACTGTTTCTTCAGAAAATTAAAGGAAGGGAAGGTTGAAAATGTCCTTCCCTTTGAAACCCTCCAGAGACTTGAGGAGATAATAAGGGAAAGGATAGAAAAACTACCAGAAAATTCATACACCGCAAAACTTGTAAAGGAAGGTAAAGATAGAATACTTCAAAAATTCGGTGAGGAAGCGATAGAAAGTCTTATAGCACTGAAGAACGGCAACAAAGAGGAGATAAAGGAGGAGGTGGCGGATATGCTTTACTTTCTTGTATTGGCTTTGTCAGTTAACAAAACATCGGTGACGGAAATAATGGAAGAGTTATCTGATAGAATAAAATCTGGAGGTAAATAGATAATGGGGTTGATGGATAGGGACTATTACAGGGAAAAGATAAGGGAGATAGAGGAAAACAGGAAGGATAAAAGGAAATACTTAATTACCGCCATAGTTATAGCGCTTATTATACTTATTCTATTTTTTACTTGAAGGGCTTTAAATGAAACTCAGTACGGAGGCTAAGGTAGGTTTATTTGTTCTTATAGGTGCTATCTCCTTTGCACTTACTATTCTCATATTCGGAGAAATACCTTTTTTCAAACAAAAAACTAAGAAGTATTCCGTTCTTTTCACGGATGTAGCTGGGCTTTCTGAGGGTGCGGAGGTAAGGGTTGCGGGTATAAAAACAGGCAGGGTAACCGGTTTCAGAATAGAAGAGGGTAAGGTTCGCGTCTTCTTTGAGATAAGGGAAGATATACCAGTATATAAAAATGCCACCGCATCCATAGGAACCCTCGGCTTTATGGGAGACAAGTATCTTGCAATATATCCGGGAACTCCCGATGCGGGTATCCTTGAAGAAAATTCGGAAATAAGGAGGGTTACAAAGATATCGGACATGGATTACCTCATAAGGGAGCTTACTATAACATCAAGAAATATATCCGAGCTTACAAGGGATCTTGCGGAGATAATAAGGGAAAACAAGGAAAGTATAAATAGGATAATAGAAAACCTTGAAAATACCTTGGAGACAACAAAGAAACTTACCGAGAACATAAACAGACTTATAGTCCTTAATGAAAAACATATAAATGAAACCGCGGAGAACATAAATGTACTTACCGCTTCCCTCAAGGAATCCCTGCCGGAGCTTCTTGAGGAGATGAAGGAAATATCCCAAGAGCTTGAAGCAATTCTAAAAGAAAATAGAACAAACATAGCTGAATTTACCGAGGATTTAAAGGAAATTTCAGAGAAGATAAATAAAATAGTTACAAAGATTGAAAAGGGAGAAGGATTCCTCGGAAAGATTATCCATGATGAAAAGATGTATGAGGATATCCAATCGGGTGTTTCTTTATTTAGCGAAATGGGTCAAACCGTAACAAAAACCGTACTTTACATAGGTATGAGGGGGGAAGTTTATAAGAACTGGGACGGTAAGGGCATTTTCACGGTAAGGGTGCAACCTGATGACAAGAAATATTACTTAGTGGAAATCGTAGGTGATTCAAGGGGCAGGGTTTATGTAGAAGAGCTTTCCAACAACGAATTTATAGTAAGAAAACAGTTTGCGCCGGAAATAACACTTCAGTATGCAAGGATATTCGGAACGGATCTTGGAAAGTTCGTAGTAAGGGGAGGATTAAAGGAGTCAACGGGGGGATTCGGTTTTGATTATGTACTTTCGGGAAGAATAAAGCTGTTTTCCGATGTTTGGGACTTCGGCAGAAGGAACCCTTCAACGGGGGGTGAGATGAGTCCAAATCTGCAAATAGGAATAAGGGCAAGGGTAAAGGGATCCTTTTACCTAACCGTAGGTGGGGATGAACTTCTGAATAATTACTTTAGGGGTGCCTTTGTAGGTGCAGGGCTTATGTTTACAGACCAAGACCTTAAGTATATGATGGGAAGTTTAAGCTTACCCCTACCGTGATCTGTATATTTCATCAAGAATCTCCTTTCCGCCCCTATCAAGTATAGATCTGGCAAGCCTTATCCCGACTTTTTCCGCCTCTTCCATGCTTCCTTCTTCCGTACACTCTATAAACCTTTCACCTTCAAGGTCAGAGACAAATCCCCTTATCCTTACCTTTCCGTCTTCTACAACGCAGTGAGCGCCCATGGGAACCTGACATCCCCCTTCAAGCTCTCTAAGGAAAGCCCTTTCACAAAAGGCGGATATCATACTTTCCTCATCGTTTAAAAATCCTATTATCTCCTCTATCTCTTTATCGCCTTCCCTTATCTCCACCGCAAGGCTACCCTGACCTACCGCGGGTATAAGATAATCAAGTACTTCCGTTACCCTCTCAAGATATCCCATCCTCTTTACACCTGCCTTGGCAAGAATTATGGCATCATACAAACCTTCATCAAGCTTTCTCATTCTCGTATCCACATTACCCCTAAGTACCTTCACATTAAGATCCCTTCTTAACCTCTTAATCTGCACACTCCTTCTCAATGATGATGTACCTATCGTACTGCCTTCCTCCATTTCCATCAAACCCTTACCGTTTCTTGAAATCAAAACATCGTAGGGATCTTCCCTTTTTGTAACCGCTCCTATCTTTAAACCCTCTGGCAGTACAACGGGCATATCCTTAAGTGAGTGAACCGCAAGGTCAATGTCTCCCCTTAAAAGGGCTTCCTCTATCTCTTTAACAAAAAGCCCCTTTCCCCCTATTTTTGCAAGGGGTGAGTCAAGGATCTTGTCCCCCGTTGTAGTGATTTTTACAAGCTCAACTTCAATACCGTGTCTTTTTTCTATTGCCTCTTTAACATAATTTGCCTGCCAGAGGGCAAGTTTACTCTTCCGCGTTCCTATGCGAATCTTCTTTCTCATGGTAAGTATTATATTCTGGGGAGGATGTGTATCTTTTGAAAAATAAAAAAAACATAAAACATCTCAGAAAGGTCTCAACGGTCATCATTACCCAGGGTACCAACGGTGAGTAAATAATTTTTAGAATTAAATAGGAAGGGGCTATCCTGAAGAGCCAGAAAGACAGGATATTTATAAAAAGCGGTATATGGGTCTTTCCCATTCCTTTAAGACCTCCAGAAAATATAAAGGCAAGGGAAAGGGGTATCTGGGATATGCCGACTATTATAAGATAATAGCTTGCGTATTTTATAATATCCGGATCCCGTGTAAAGGGCAGGGCGAGTATATCGGGAAAAAGGATAAACACAATACCCAGCAATCCCATAAAAAGGGAGGAAAGTACCGCAGTTATAAACACACCCTTTTTAACTCCGTAGAAATTCTTTGCACCGAAGTTCTGCCCCGCTATTATGGAAGATGCAACCATAAAACCGAATCCTACCATAAAGGATACACTCTCTATCCTCAAACCTACCTGATGGGCTGCGAGTATGTGATCGCCGAAAGGGGCAAGAAGACCTACAAATATATTAAAGGAAAGGGTTGTTAAAACCCTTTCTATCATGGTAGGAAAACCTATACGGAAAAAGCTTAAAATGTCCTGAGTCTTTATACTAAAACCTATGGTAAAGGGTCTTTTTAAAATAACAAGCAAATAAAGGTAAATGAAAAATCCCACAATTTCAGAGAGGACTATACCTACACCCGCCCCCTTAACACCCATCTGAGGGAATCCCATATTTCCGTATATAAGTAGGTATGAGGTGGTTATATTTATAACATTCATGACAATTGCCACCTTAAAGGTTGTTTTTGTATTACCCCTTCCGTTTAATGCGCCATAGATGGTATTTGTAAGGAACCCTACGGTTATAAAAAGAAATATGGGTTCAAGATACTGACCTGAAAGCTCTATAACCCTATCAGAGGCACCCATCACACTCTGAATGAAAAGGACGAGATCCTTTCCGAAAAAGGTAAGAGGCAAGGCTATGATAAAGGATACTATCAGTCCCAAACCGACAATACCTTCAACCTTCTCACCCGCCCCCGTTTTTTGTGCAACGAGTACGGATGTCCCCGTATAAGAGAGAGCCATTAGTGAGTATATAAACCACAGGAGACTTGCGCTGAAACCCACAGCGGCAACTTCCGACTCACCAAGACCAGAAACGAGTATGATGGAGAAGGCACTCTCCACCGTGTACAGAAGATTTGACAGTATTACGGGATAGGCAAGCCTAAGTATCTTCTTTACAATACTTTTATTACCTTCAGACGGATCTATAATAATGTCATTTTTTTCGGACATAATCTTCCATTATCTTATAAGCGGATCTGTATCCTATCTCATAAATCTCATCCATCTTACCCACATCTAAGTAGGAGTAACCCCTTAAATCCGGTTCTATGACTATATCACACATTTCCTTACTTTTATTAACATTAGATCTTACCGCAAGTAGAAAGCTCCTTATTAGTATGCCTATTACATTCGTGGGTTCCCTTTCAAAGTATAAAGGGTTCACCTCAACACCGACCTTTTTATTTTTACTTTTTATAATAGGTTTCACGGGCAGGTTATCCGTTATACCACCGTCAACAAGCAAGTACTTACCGTAAGCAACCGGCTCAAATATACCAGGCAAGGCACAGCTTCCCAAAAGTATAGGTACAAGCTCGCCTTTACTGAAATACAGCGTCTCCCCGCTCCTTATATCCAAGCTACATATATAAATACTTTTTGGAAGGTCTTCCAACCTTTCAAAATCTATAAGTTCCCTAAGTTTTCTCTCCGCCTTTCTGAAAGATACAAAGCCAAGACCCGGAATCTTTGGCCTTAAAAGGGTAAACCAGTTTATCTCTTTAAGTAAACCCATCATTTCCTCTGGCTTGTAACCAGCGGAATAGAATACACCCACTATGGCTCCCGCACTTACACAGCTTATAACATCAACATCTATACCCAAATCCTCAAGTGCCTTTAAAACACCTATGTGGGCTATCCCCCTCGCAGCACCGCCGGAAAGTATAAGATCAACCTTCATTACTGCAAGTCCTCAAAAGAACAACACACTGGCACATAATACCCTCAACAACTATACCCTCAGGTCTTTTACCTTTCAAGGATATAAGGGAAGGATCTATCCCCATAAGGTTTCCTATACTCTCTTTTATCCTGTCCTTGTAAGGTGAGATCTTCGGCTCATCCGCAATGATAACACAATCAATGTTACACACTTCATAACCCTTTTCCTTCATCCTCCTTAAGGCTTCCCGCAGGAAGGTGGAAGACCTTTCTCCCTTCCACCTATCATCCTTATCGCTGAAAATCTCTCCTATATCCCTATCACCTATGGCACCGAGTATTGCATCCGTAATGGCATGAAGGACTACATCACCGTCAGAGTGGCCCGCAAGTCCCTTAGGAAAATCTATCCTGATACCCCCGAGATAAAGGGGCTTTTTATCATCAAAGGAGTGGGAATCTGTTCCAAGTCCTACCCTATACATATTACTTTGTCCTATATTTTATTATCCCATGAGGATAGCTGTAGGAATGAGCGGAGGTGTTGACAGCAGTGTTTCCGCCCTCTTGCTAAAGGAGAAGGGACATGAAGTAATTGGAGTTACCCTAAGATTTCATAAGGAAGAAGTATGTGAGGGTATAAATGTATGCTGTTCACCTCAGGATGTAAGGGATGCGGTAAGGGTGTCAGAGATACTGGGCATCCCTCATATAACCCTCAGCTGGGAAGATATATTTGGAGAAAGGGTTATAAACTACTTTATCAGCGAATCTTTAAAGGGTAAAACACCCAACGCCTGTGCTATATGCAACAGGGATGTTAAGACAGCCTTCCTCGCCCTTTATCTTAATAAAGTGGCGGATATAGACAGATTGGCAACGGGTCATTACATACTTAAGGAGGAAACAAAGGAATACGGCACGGTATTAAAAAGACCTAAGGATAGGAAAAAGGATCAAACATACTTCATGGCTCTTATACCGTCCGAAATAGTACCTATGCTTGAATTCCCCTTAGGTAATATGACAAAGGATGAGGTGAGGAAAATAGCGGAAGATTATAAGCTTCCCGTCTCGGATAAAAGGGAATCCCAAGAGCTGTGCTTTCTTATGGGAAAGAGTCCGGGAGAGTTCTTGGAAGAAAAGGTGGGAAGCAGAAAAGGTAAGATCGTCCATATATCCGGTAAGACATTGGGTGAACATAGGGGTTTGTTCCATTACACAATAGGACAGAGAAGGGGATTGGGAATCTCATGGAAGTCTCCCCTTTATGTTATTGATATTGATCCAGAAACCAACACCCTCTTTGTTGCGGAAGAGGAGTTTCTTTACGGTGATAGACTGTTCGTAAAGGACATAAACTTTATAGTACCTAAGGAAAATTGGAAGGATGTTCAAGCCCAGATAAGATACAGAAGCAAGCCCGCACCTGTAAAAGATATAAAGGAAAAGGATGGAGGTTATGAAGTTATATTCGGAGAGAAGGTAAGGGGTATAACTCCTGGACAGATAGTTGCCTTCTATGATGGTGATATATTACTGGGGGGAGCGGTAATAGAAAGGGAAGATTATTTGGCTTGATACTTACCCGTTAGCCTTGCCTCGGCAAGTACACTTGATTCCATAGCTGATCTTACCTCATTCCATGTAGCACCTTCACTAAGACCGAGGGTATCCTTGCTCAAGGCGTAGAGTTCAAATACATAATTGTGTGGAGGATCATCCGGGGGAGGACACGGTCCCGTGTAGCCTATTGTACCATCATCATTAAGTCCTTCCTTTATATTGTTGTCTTTACCAGATATCCCTTCAGCCAAACCCTTATAACTTGCGGGGATATCGTAAACAACCCAGTGTATATAATCACCACTCTTAGCATCGGGATCATGAACAAACAAAACATAACTCTTCGTACCGGACGGAGGATTTTCCCATGAGAGGGGTGGAGATATGTTTTGACCACCAGGTTCATAAATACAAGCGTATTTAACGGGTATATCACCGCCGTCCACAAAAGCCTGACTTTTTAAAATGAAACCCTCTTCTTCCTTAGAGGCAACACCGCATCCTAAGGCAAATAATATAACGGAGATTATAAAAATGCCCGTAGACCTTACCATACTATATTTTTATTATATTCATGGGAAAAAGGATATTTCTTATAGGGTTCATGGGAAGCGGAAAGACAACTATCGGTAAACTGCTTGCGGAAAGGCTCAGATGGAAATTCATAGATATTGATGAATTAATTGAAAGGAAGGAAGGGATGAATATAAGTGAAATCTTTAAGTATAAGGGTGAACCGTACTTCAGAAAATTGGAAAGGGAGACTCTTGAGGAAGTAATTGATAAGAATGAACATACGGTGGTTGCAACGGGGGGAGGATTGGGAGCTAATCCGGAAGCCTTAGAATTGATGAAGAAAAGAGGATTGGTTGTATGGCTGGATGTTGATTTTGAAGAGTTTAAAAGGAGGTGTACAAAGGACGGAAACAGGCCCCTTTTGAGGCTCGGTGAAAAGGAATTGAAAGATCTTTTTGATAAAAGAAACTTAGTTTACAGGCAAGCTCACCTCCGAATAAATGCTTCTGAAAACTATGAAAATATTCTTGAAAGTATAATGGAAAATCTCCCATGGAGAGAATAATAGTAATAGGCGGAGGATTGGCGGGATCGGAAGCGTCCTACAAAATAGCACAGGAAGGTATAAAGGTAATCCTTTACGAGATGAGACCCAAGGTAAAGACACCTGCCCACAAGACGGATATGCTTGCAGAACTTGTTTGCAGTAACACCCTGGGAAGTATTGAAACCACAACTGGTGCGGGTCTTTTAAAGGCGGAAATGAAACTTCTTGACTCCCTTGTTTTAAAAGTGGCGGAAGAGTCAACCGTACCTGCGGGCAACGCCCTGGGTGTGGACAGGAATATATTTGCAAGTAAGATAACGGAAATAATAGAAAGTCACCCAAATATAGAAGTGATAAGGGAAGAAGTCAAGGAAATTCCTAAGGATGAGATAGTGATAGTTGCTTCCGGTCCCCTTACCTCCGATGCCCTATCCGAGAATATAAAGAAACTTGTTGGTTATGACCACCTTTACTTTTTTGATGCCATATCTCCCATCGTGGAAGCTGATTCGGTTGATTATTCAAAGGGCTTTTGGGGATCAAGGTACGGTAAAGGAGGGGACGATTACTTCAACTGCGTATTAACAGAGGAAGAGTACAAAAGATTTTATGAAGAACTTCTGAAGGCGGAGAAGGTGGAACCGAAAGATTTTGAGAAGGCGGTACATTTTGAAGGATGTTTGCCTATTGAGGAAATGGCAAAAAGGGGCTATCAGACCCTGCTGTTTGGACCCATGAAACCAGTTGGTCTTAAGGACCCTTCCGGCAAACAACCCTTTGCGGTGGTCCAGCTGAGGAAGGAGGATAAAGAGGGCAAACTACTTTCTCTGGTCGGATTTCAAACTAAGATGACCTACAAAGAGCAAAAGAGGGTTTTAAGACTTATCCCCTGCCTACGAAACGCAGTTTTTGTAAGACTCGGTTCCATACACAGGAATACCTTCATCCAATCCAACAGGGTGCTTACACCCTTTTTGAACATGAGAAAGTATGAGAACATATTCTTTGCAGGTCAGATAACGGGCGTTGAAGGTTATACAGCCTCTGCGGCAACTGGTATATTGGCGGGAATCAATGCTGTGAGACTGCTTAAAGGAAAGGAACTTGTTGTTCCCCCAGAAGAAACCATGCTCGGATCCCTGGTAAGATACATAACACAAAAACAGGGGGAGCTACAACCCATGAATCCCGTTTTCGGTCTCCTACCGCCTCTTCCGAACAGAATAAAGGATAAGGAGATGAGAAAGAAACTGATGGCGGAAAGGGCTATAAGGGCTATGGAGAGGTGGGTAAAAGAAATTAAAAGTTGACAATATTACACTCAAAAAATATTATAATAGTTATTTAGGAGGGTAAAGATGTTCAGTGAAAACTTATTGTCCGCAAAATCAGCGGAATACTTAGAAAAGGCTAAGGAGATAGCAAGGCAAAGGAACAGCTCAAAGGTGGATACGGATCACCTGCTATTAGCCCTTATATCCGACGAGTCTTCTCCCCTATCAAAGTACATTGAAAAAAGAGGCATACCGAGGGAAGAGTTTATAAGGAAAGTAAGAGAGTACCTTGATCATCTTGAGGAACAAATTAAAAAAGCTGTGGATCAGGAAGCAAAACATCTCATTGATTTAAGAAGCAAGATAATGCAGATAAAGTCGGATATAGGCAACATTCAATATGAGCTTAATAAGATAAGAAAAGCAAAGGCGGAATTAGAGAGGGAGATAGAAAGGGCAAGGATATACGGAGATATATGGAGCGCGGAAAGACTTAGGATGGAACTTAGACAGCTGGAAGCGGTTGAATCCAATTACAGAAAGCAGATTGAAAGCGTGGAAAGGAGTCTTTTATCCGTATTTGATAAAAAGGATGTTGAGGATTTCATTAATAACAGACTCTCCATAGACGGACTCATAAGAAGGGCGGTTGAGAAATCGTCCTTGGCGGAACAGGCGAAGGAGATTGGTATATCAAAGGAGAGGATTACGGATCTGATAGGTGAAAAGGTCTTCGGTAAAAAACCCGCCTTTGATTACAGCGAGAACCTGATAAAGGTTATGGAAAATGCCCAAGAGAAAGCTGTTTCGGAAGGGGAAAGCCAAGTACTACCCTCCCACATATCAGCCTCGCTTATAGAGGCTAAGGATACGGTGGGGGGTAAGTTAATAAATCAAGCCTTAGGAGGTGAAAAGGGTATGAAGGATGTAACCCAAGAATTAAAAGAGGAAGAGAAGTCTCCGTTGGAGAGGTTCGGGGTTAACCTGACTCAGATGGCAAGGGAGGGTAAACTTGATCCCGTACTCGGAAGGGAAAAGGAGATAAATCAGGTTATAGAGGTACTCTTGAGAAGGACTAAGAATAATCCCGTGTTGGTGGGAGATCCGGGTGTAGGTAAAACTGCGATAGTGGAGGGTCTTGCCCAGAGAATAGTTGCAAAAGAGGTACCACCCGAATTGCAGGATAAGGAGATCATAGGTATAGATATGGGTTCCCTACTTGCTGGATCAAAGTACAGGGGAGAATTTGAAGAAAGGCTGAAAAGCTTGCTTGATGAGGTAAAGCAAAAAGAGAACACCATACTTTTCATAGATGAGATACATACGGTAGTAGGTGCGGGTAAGGCGGAGGGAGCGGTTGATGCTGCAAACATGATGAAACCCGCACTGGCAAGGGGTGAGATAAGGGTAATAGGTGCTACAACCGTTGATGAATACAGGAAGTACATTGAAAAGGATCCCGCCCTTGAAAGGAGATTCCAACCCATATATGTGGATGAACCAACAGAAGAAGATACAATTGAAATACTAAAAGGTTTAAGAAGTAAACTTGAACAGCATCACAAGGTAAAAATAAGTGATGAAGCCATAGAGGCGGCGGTAAAGTTAACGAAAAGATATGTAACCTTCAGGAAGTTACCAGACAAAGCTATTGACGCTCTTGATCAAGCATCCGCTAAGAAGAAACTTTCTATAATCAGTCCTTCACCAGAAGTACAGGAGATAGAAAGAAAGATAAAGAATCTTGAAGAGGAGATAATGAAGGCAAACCTTGAAGGTAATTATGAAAGGGAAGCACAGTTAAAGATTGAAAAGGCAAATCTTGAAAAGAAAAGGGAGGAACTCCTAAGAGAATCCTCGGGTATAGATCTGAGAATAAAATCCTTAAAGGATAGGATAGAGGAACTTGATGCGGAGATAGTAAAGGCTGCGGAGAAAGGCGATTATGAAAGGGAAGCCCAACTAAAGATTGAAAAGGTCAACCTTGAAAAGGAACTTAAGACCTTGGAAAGTCAGAAGATGCAAGAGATGGTTGTTACATGGGATGATGTGGCAAGGGTGGTCTCCGAGTGGACTGGTATCCCCCTCTCAAGGTTAAAGGAGGAAGAAAAGGAAAGGTTGCTTCACCTTGAAGATGAACTGCACAAAAGGGTCATAGATCAGGAGCACGCGGTAAAGGCGGTGGCGGAGGCAATAAGAAGGGCAAGGGCAGGACTTAAGGATCCGAGAAGACCCATAGCCAGTTTCCTTTTCTTAGGTCCCACCGGTGTGGGTAAAACGGAACTCTCAAAGAGTTTGGCGGAGCTTCTCTTCGGTTCGGAAGATGCACTTATAAGGCTTGACATGTCGGAGTTTAAGGAAGAGCACAGCGTTGCAAAACTGATAGGTGCGCCTCCTGGGTATGTGGGATACGAGGAAGGAGGTAAACTGACTGAGGCTGTAAGGAGAAAGCCTTACTCAGTTATACTATTGGATGAAATTGAGAAGGCTCACCCGAGGGTTTTTGATCTCTTCCTACAGGTACTTGACGATGGGAGGCTGACCGACTCCCACGGAAGGACCGTTGATTTTAGAAACACGGTGATAATAATGACATCAAATATAGGTTCTCAGTATCTGCTCAATATACCCGTTGATGCTTCGGAAGAAATTGTAAACATAGAGTTCAATAAAGCTCAAGAGAGGGTTTTGGAAGAATTAAAGCATTTCTTCAGACCAGAGTTCTTAAACAGGGTTGATGAAATTATTGTCTTTAAACCTTTAACCATGAAGGAGCTTTCACAGATCATAGATCTTATCATTGCGGATATAAATAAAAGGCTTGCGGAAAGGAATATAAATGTGGTACTTACGGAAAATGCAAAAAAAGAACTCGTTACAAGGGGTTACGATCCCGCCTTCGGAGCAAGACCTTTAAAGAGAACCGTTCAAAAGTATATAGAGACACCCTTAGCGGATAGAATAATAAGGGGAGATATAAAGGAAGGAGAAGAAGTGCTTGTGGATCTTGAAAACGGTGAGTTCAGGTTTATTAAAAAAGAATCACAAGAAAAGGTCGGGTGATAGAATAAATGGGAGAGGGGGTGTGTTATGAGATTAAGCAAAAAATCCTTGGTATTGGTGTCCGCCCTGTTTATTTTGGGTCTGTTTATGCTCTTCAGCCTCATACAGTCAAGCAGAACGGAGGTGCAAAGATCCCTTGAAACTCATAATATTTACAACTTGAATGAGTAATACGGTTATAAGGATTGATCCGAAAAGGTCGGAAGATCTTAAAAATTTCCTGCTCGGGCTGAAGGATGCATCGGAGAGGAAGGTTAAAAATGCCCTGTGGTCCTTGAGGATTGAAGAAAATTATGTAACCTTTTATAAGTCGGGAAAGGTACTTCTGCAGGGAAAGGAAACGGATAAAATAAAGGAACTCATAGAAGGAACATTCGGAGAAGGGCTTGAACCTGCGGACTGGTACATAGGTATTGACGAAGCGGGGAAGGGAGATACCTTCGGAGGCATTGTTGTTTGCGGTGTAATGATAAAGAGGGATTGTCTGAGATATCTTGAAAGGTTTCCCATCAGGGATTCTAAGACAATGAAGGATAAAAGGATTGAAACCGTTTTAAAGGATATAGAAAAGAGAGTTCCCAAATCATGTATAAAGAAGGTATGCGCGGATATAAATGCGGAAAATTACAACAGACTGCGCGACATTACTGGTGATGTGAATCTATTATTGTTAAATCTTTACAGAAAGGTTCTTTCCGAACTGCTTAAGCACAGGGAAGGCAAAGGTATTATATACATTGACAGGTTTACGGATGAAGAAAGGACGAAGAAGTTTTTTGATTTCATTAAAGAAGATAAGCTTGTCATTGAAAGCGGAGGAGAAAAATATATGCCCGTTGCCCTCGCTTCAATGTTTGCGAGATTAAGATTTAAGAAACAGATAGAAGACATTGGAAAAACAACGGGAGTTAAAATTCCTCTCGGAAGCAGTGATGAAAGGATTCCTTCCGTCCTCATTGAACTGCGGAATAGGGGTATAGACCTTAAACGGGTTGCAAAACTTCACTTCGGTAATGTTAATAAAATATTGTCAGGATGAAATTTTTCATACTTACCATATTCCCTCAAATAATTGAATGCTACTGCGAATTCGGAATAGTAAAACAGGCAATAAAGAAAGGTAAGCTAAGTGTTGAAGCAATAGATCTGAGGAAATATGCGGATAAGGGTATGGTTGACGATGTACCCTACGGCGGAGTTCCGGGTATGGTTCTTAAACCCGAACCCATATACAACGCCTATGAGGATATAATGTCAAGGGGTCATAAACCCTATACCCTTATAACCGAACCTTGGGGCAGGAAGATAGATCAACCCTTTTTTGAAAAACTGAGTACAAAAAAGGAAATTCTCATAATATGTGGAAGATATGAAGGGGTGGATGAGAGGGTTAAAAAAATAGTTGATGAAGAGATATCATTGGGAGATTTTGTACTTTCTGGTGGTGAGATAACCGCACTCGCAGTTATAGACGGTGTGGCAAGACTGTTACCGGATGTCTTGGGGGATGAGAAAAGTCTTGAGGAAGATTCCTTCGGAAGAAGGTGGCTCGGATACCCTGTTTATACGAGACCGAGAGAATTTAAAGGTATGAAAGTTCCCGAAGTCCTTCTTAGTGGTAATCACAAACTCATTGATCTTTGGCTGCTGTGGAAAAGGATTGAGCAAACTTACAAAAAAAGGAGGGATCTTATTCCCAAGAATCTTACACCCCTTGAAAGGGAGATCCTTAAAAATATTAAAGAAGGTAAAAACTTTGAAGATTGGATAAAGGAAAAGAAGCTTTAAGATCTTACCTCCTCCAACAGCTCCTCAGCCCCTCTTAGTGTACTTTCAGATTTTAGACCCATTAGCCTTGCTATTTCCTCAACCCTCTCCTCCTGAGAAAGCATCCTTACCGATATACCTTCCCTTCCCTTGGAGGTTACAAAAAACACATCACCGCAGGCTGCAATGGGGGCGGAATGGGTAATTATAATAATCTGGTTTTTACCTGCGAGTCTTCTTATCATCCTTGCAAGCTTAAGGGAAGTCTCTCCGCTTATGCCCGTATCAACCTCATCAAATATATATGTACCGGACGGAGGTTTTAAGAGGGCAAGGGCAAAGGCAAGCCTTGATAATTCTCCTCCGGATACAACCTCCTCAAGGGACTTGGGTTCCCCACCGACAGAGTTAAAGAGGAATTCTATCCTGTCTATGCCGTATCTCGTAAGATTTCCTTCCCTTATATCAACATCAAAAACCGCATCCTCAAGATTAAGGGCTTTCAATATATCCGTGACTCCCTTCTTGAATTCTTTCACCGCTTCCCGTCTCCTTTTACTCAAATCCCTTGCCATATTAAGAACTTCTCCTTCCCTACGCCTTATCTCCGCTTCAAGCCTCAACAGTTCCCTTTCCAAGTCTTCTGCATCTTTCAGCCTCTCCTTGAACGCCTTAACTTCCTTATAAATCTGCCCGTAAGGTTTCCTGTTCCTTCTTTCAAGCAGTTGAATCCTGTAGATCTTTTCATTTAATTCATCAATACTGGAATAATCAATATCGGGTATCTTTGAAGAAAGAAGTTTTACCCCTTCCAGTATTTTATCCTTGAATAACTCAAGACCTTCCGCAAAGGAAGATACATCCTTATCATTTATACTTTTAAGCTCGGAGATTATCTTACTCAGTGTATTGTAAAGGGAATTGTCCCTGTAATAAAGGTCGTTAAGTATATTTTCAAGTGATCTTCCGAGTCTTTCCTTTTCCGCAAGATCTTCTATCTCTCTCTTAACGGTTTCGTACTCATCGGGTGATAAACCCACTGACTCAATCTCAGCCAATATAGATTCCATAATTTCTTTCTCTCTCATAAAGTTGTCCATCTCTTCCTTGAGGGCATCATACTTCTTTTTAAGATCAGTGAGATTGTCATAGTAGGTGCACAGTTCATCCCTCAAGTTTATGAGACCCGCAAACTCATCAAGTATATCCCTTCTGTAATCGTGTCTGAAAAGGCTGAGATGATCATTCTGACCGTGGATGAGAATTTGGTCTTTGACCGTTTCGGAAACAGTGGAGAAGGTACTTGTCCTGCCGTTAATATAAAAACGGCTCCTTCCTCCCTTTATCTCTCTTCCTATGATTAGGGGTTCTTCCTCACCTGTATCCAATTCAATCTCCACATAAGTTCCCTCTTCATAATTTCCCTTCTTTCCGAGAACAAAGGATATGGCTTCAATTATCATAGACTTACCCGTTCCGCTTTCTCCCGTTATAACATTTATACCTTTACCGAACTCAACCTCCGTATCCCTTATAAGAAGGAACTTTTTTATATTTACCCATCTAAGCATGCTACTTCTTCTGGGTAGGAAGATTTATAATAGGAGTCATCTTTGTATCGTAGGGTATAAGTATTATTGTATTGTTTCCGCTCTCTGCATACTCCTTTATATTTTCAAGGAATTTCCACATGAGGTACTCCCTCGTAAGGGACCCAGCTATTATCCTGTTCGCTTCTGCAATACCTCCTGCCTCTATCTTTTTCCTTTCCGCTTCCAGCTTTTCCTTTTCAACAAGAAACTTCATCCTCTCCGCTTCCTCGTATGCCCTTCTCTTTTGTTCTATAGCCTCAACTACCTTGGGAGGCAGTTTAATATCCCTAATAAGTATCTCATCAAGGAGAATATATCTCTTTTCAAGCTCGCCAGAGACCTTTTCAACCAGCTTCTTCTGGATCAGATCCCTCTCCTGATATACCTGTGAACTGTCAAGGGCTGCAATAACATCCCTCACCGCGGATCTTATAACGGGTTTTATAATCCTGTCTTCGTAATCCTTTCCGTACTCCACATATATCTCAGAAGCCTTGTCAGGAACGATCTTGTAAAGGGTCGTAAGCTCAACATTGATGGTCAATCCGTCCTTTGATAGGGCATTAATTGAGTTTCCTCCCGTCATATCATAGCTGTGAGTCCTCACACTCATCTTCTCAACGGTTTGAATAAAGGGAATAATAAAGTGCAAACCTGGTTTAAGTTCCTCCCTTTCTGCCTTTCCGAGGGTAAGTTTGACACCCACATATCCGCTTTCAATCACAACAAAGGGAGAGGAAAGGAATGCAAAAACAACGAAAAGAATGACTACCGCAGGAATTAGTATATTCAAAAAAGAAAGTTTCTTTACCCTTGGAGGTTCCTCCATAAGGTTAGATTATAACTCATCCCTCTGTTAACATTTCTCTGACCCTGCTGTATATGTAAAACCTTATTTTAACCCTGTCACTGTCTTCAACATCCATTTCAAAACCTATCTTGTATCTTCCGTCTGGTCTTTCTACCACATTAACAACATAAGCGGTTCCTTCAACCTTCACCCTTTCAACGGGTAAATTCATTTTAAAGCTTACCTGTTTACCCGCAAGCTCATCTATTATCTCTTCGTCCTTTACGATTATGGCAAATCCCCCCTCTGAAACATCATGGGCATTGTAATAATAGGGATGATCACCTATAAGAAGGTTTATCTCTACGGGATGGTCCTCAGAAGTTAAAGCCCTCACCGTCTCCCTGTCTCCTATGGACTCCTTAGGCTTGAGATCCGGCAAAGAGAATATAACCTCCCTCTCCGCCTTTCCTATTATCCTGACAGGAAGGATGAAAGTCTTGTATCCGAGATAAACAGTTTTACCGATGAGGGCATACTTAACAAAGTTGGGAGATGTTTCAAGAAAAAGTTTTTCATCTTCTATCTTTTTCCTTTTTGCCTTAGCATGATAAAGAAACTTCTTACCTTCAACATAGATATAGAGATCTATGTTTCTGTCTTCCAAATTATGCCTCCCGCACTAAGTAATTTACTATACCCTCCATAGCCATACCCCTTGAACCCTTCACAAGGAAAACCGTATCCCTTTTATCCATTTTATCAACTTCTGCAAGTATATCGGCTTTTGTTTCCGTATATTTAGCGGATTTGTGTCTTTTTACTGTTTCCTCCCATGCGTATATCATCTCTTTACCGTAAAATATAACCTTGTCAATATCAAGACCTGCTATAAAAATGCCCGCTTCCCTGTGTAGCTTCTCGCTGAAGTCTCCAAGCTCAAGCATATCTCCAAGGATTGCAACCTTTCTGCACGGAAAGAGGGAAAGGGTTTTTAGGGCATTCTTTAAAGATAAAGGGTTTGAATTGTAGGAGTCATCTATAACATAGTAATCTTTAACTTTAATAATCCTCATCCTCCCGGGAACACCCTTGAAATCTTTTAACAGGGGAATAATATCCGTAACCTTCATTCCCAATGCCTTGAGTACACAGGCTGAGGCAAGCACATTCTCAACTATACCTATATTAACCACAGGGACAAAGGCTTCTTTACCCATAAGTAAAAACCTCGTCCCTTCAAAACTTACTGTTATATCAGAAGCCTCCACATCGCCTCCCCTTCCGAAGGTTATAACCCTAAAATCCCCTTCAACCCTATCCTTTATATTTACCGGTACTATAAGTGTGTCCTCCTCTCCCATAAATGCTGAAATCTCTAAATTGCCCCTTATCACACCTTCAAGATCGCCGAAAGTTTCAAGATGTTCTTCTCCTATCGCAGTTACAACTCCTACGGAAGGTTTTGTTATCTCCGTCAACTCCTTAACATCGCCCACCGCACTCGCCCCGTGTTCAAGAACCCAATAGTCCGCATCAGTATCCATGTTTAATATACACAGGGGAAGCCCTATTCTTGAATTCATATTACCTTCCGTTTTCTCCGTCCTCCCGAAATGGCTTAAAACATAATGAATCAACTCCTTCGTAGTAGTCTTCCCAGCGGATCCCGTAACCCCTATAACCTTACCCTTAAAAGACTCTCTTTTATACTTTGCTAAGTACTTAAGGGCCTCTACTGTATCTTTAACAATCACTTGAGGTAAGGAAACATCAACCTTTTTTGAAACCAACGCACCAGCTCCCCCCTTCCTTTTCACTTCCTCCAAAAAATCGTGTCCGTCATACTTGCTACCTTCTATAGCTATAAAACATTCCCCCTTCCTTATTTTTCTACTGTCAATGGAAAAACCCATAACTTCCCTGTCCTCTCCTACAAGCTCACCCCCTACTATTTTCGCAATCTCCCTTAGTCTCATATTTCTTCCAAAAACCTTATGGCTTCCATAGCCTTGTAGTTTGTCATATCAATATGAAGGGGAGTAACGGATACATATCCGTTCGCAACCGCCCAATAGTCCGTATTTTCCTCACTATCCCATGCAAACTGTTGTGCAGCTATCCAGTAAAGGGGTTTCCCGTAAGGATCCGTATATTTAAAAACCTTCTCCTTATAATTCCTCTTACCCTGCCTTGTAACACGAATACCTTTTATATCGTCCCTTCTAAGGTTGGGAATATTAACATTTAAGTATGTATCTTCGGGAAGACCCTTATCAAGCACACTCCTTACAATATCCCTGGCAACATCCGCCACATCCTTCCATAAAATGTTTTCAACCCCAAAGACGGAAAAGGCTAAGGACGGAATACCCAAAATCCTACCCTCCATTGCCCCCGAAACGGTACCCGAGTAGGTTATATCCTCCCCGAGATTGGGACCCTGATTTATACCCGAACATACAATGTCCGGCTTCTTACCGTCAAGAAGTACATAGTAACCTAAGTGAATACAATCCGCAGGTGTACCTCCTATAACCGTATAGAAATCTTCATCAATACGCCTCATCCTCAAAGGCTCCGTAAAGGTAAGGGAATGACCAACACCGCTTAAATTTCTGTCGGGCGCCACGGCTACAACCCTTCCCAAATCGGATAAGGACTCTCTTAAAGCCCTTATACCTTCGGAGAAGTAACCATCATCGTTTGTAATAAGAATTAAGGACATGGTTCTAATATTATCAAGTGAACCTCTCCTTCCTTACGGAAGGAGCTCCTGGTAGGGAACCAAGTCCCACCCAGAAGACCCACATGGGGATTCCTGCTTCAACAAGGGATGGCTAACTACCTCTCCTGAGGTAGCCCCGCCAGAGCCCTCTCCACAGGCATAAGTTCGGGTCGCACCGACCCTACCACCCGTAAGGTGGGTGAGCCCTTAACCCTTTCGCTTCTAACCGATTTCCAAACCTTTATCACTAAGGTGGAGGCTGGCATTACACCCCTGTAGCTCTCCACCTGTAGAAATTATTTTAGCTTCCTACTCTGTTATATGCAACCCCAGAACGCACCTTAGGGCGACGCCCTGTATCCTCCCCCTTGCGGAAGGGGACTTAGAGCGTAGATTTAGTTAAAATAATTTCCCATGTTTGATCTGGTGGTAAAAGGCGGTCTCGTTTACAGAAAAGGTAAGATTGAAAAGGCGGATATAGGAATATTGGAAGGCATAATAAGGGAGATAAGGGGGGGAATAGAGGAAGATTCAAAAGAGACGATATATGCGGACGGTAAATTAGTATTTCCTGCATTTGCCAATGTGCATACACATGTTTCCATGTCCCTTTTGAGGGGTATAGGATCTGATTTACCCCTTATGGACTGGCTACAGAAGGTAATATGGCCCCTTGAAGGGGAATTCGTATCACCCGAATTCGTTAAAACGGGAGCCTTGCTTGGAATCTTAGAAATGATAAAATCTGGGACAACCCTGTTCTTGGATATGTACTTCTTTGAAGATAAAGTGGGCGAGGCAGTGGAGGAAGCTGGTATAAGGGCGGGGTTGGGCTTCGGGATCCTTGACTTTCCCACGAAGGTTGCAAAGACACCTGACGAATACATAAGAAGATGCGAAGAAATGATAAATCAATTTAAAGGACACTCCCACCTTATACCCGTGGTCTCTCCCCATGCCACCTATACCTGTTCACCCTCCACACTAAGGAAATCCCTTGAACTTGCAGAAAAGTATGATGTTCCTATCCATATACATCTTTCGGAAACAAGGTCGGAATTGGAAAGGGTAAAAGAAGAGTACGGATTTACACCCGTTAAACACCTTGAAAATCTCGGCTTTCTCTCAGAGAGGGTAATCGCGGCACATGTAGTTTGGACCGATGAGGAAGAAAGGGAGATATTAAAGGAAAGGAAGGTTAATGTGGTACATTGTCCAGAAAGCAACCTTAAATTGGCCTCCGGCATTGCCCCGATACCAGATTACATAAGAAGGAGCATAAAGGTAGGTATAGGGACGGACGGACCCGCGTCAAATGATAATTTGGATATCCTTGAAGAAGTATCTACCATGGCAAAGATACATAAGGGTTATAATTTGGACGCAAAGGCTATAGATGCACGCACAGCCCTTAAGATCTCAACGGAGAACGGCTTTTCCATGCTTGGTATTAAGGCGGGCAATATTGATACGGGATATGAAGCGGATATTATCATAGTAAATACGGATTCACCCCACTTTCAGCCCCTTTATGATCCCGTTGCCCAGTTTATTTATGCGGGTAAATCTTCCGATATAGAAACCGTTATATGTAAAGGCAGAGTGGTAATGTACAAAAGGGAAATAAAAACTTTGGATGAAGAAAAGGTGATCCTGGAAACAAAAAAATGGGGAGAAAAGATAAAACATTTCATGGATAAAAACCTTATGTTAGAATGATTCTTAGGGGGATTTGATATGGATTGTAATACCTTTGCGGAAGGTCTTATAACTTTAATGGATAAGATAACAAACAGGGAGTATGAAAAGGACAATTGGAGAAGCGTGCTTGATTTGATAGCCAACATCTTTAATGCGGACTGTGCAGCAATAGGCACCTTTGATGAGAGCGGAACATACCTTATATACGATAGGATTTCCACAAGCGTTTATCAGCATATAGAAGACTATGATCCTCTTTTATACAAAGTACCAGTATGGAAAAGTATATCCAAAGAGGTTCTTTCAAAAGGCTATGTTATAGACAATGACTATCAGAATAACCCTATTGCGAATGAAAGGTGGAAACAGGCTGGGCTTCAAAGCATACTTATAACAACCTTGGGACACAAACACCAGATAGGAACTCTTGCGGTAGGAAATTTCAACAAAGAGAAAAGACCCTTCACAGAAGAGGACGGGAAGCTACTCAAAAACCTTGCCACCATACTCGCCTTCGTGGTTGAGGAAGAGGAAGAGAAAGAAGAACTATTCAAAAAAGCCATAAAGGATGAACTTACCCAGTTGTACAACAGATACTATCTTGAACATGAGGGCAAAAAGGAGATAGAGAGGGCAAGAAGGTACAAATATCCCCTCTCCCTTATAATACTTGATCTTGATAATTTTAAACAGATAAACGACAGATTCGGACATACACAAGGTGACAGGGTACTTAGAAAATTTGCCCGCATAATCATGTCAAATATAAGGAGATCGGATATAGCGGTCAGATACGGCGGTGAGGAATTTATAATACTTCTGCCTTACACCCATATTGAGGACGCGGAAAAGATAGCGGAAAGGATAAGGAAAACCTTTGAGTCCACAAAATTCAGGTTTGATCATGAGATAGCAAGTATAACGGTGAGCGGTGGTGTTGCAACCATAGAAGACGGGGAGGATCTGTTTGATCTTATAGATAAAGCGGATAAAGCCCTCTATTATGCGAAGAAGGAAGGTAAAAACAAGATATGGGCCCAACTGTGGAAATAATCAAAACTGCCTCAGAAATCTGAGATCGTTTTCATAAAAAAGTTTTATGTTATCAATCCCGTAATAGAGCATACACAGTCTTTCAACTCCCATTCCGAAAGCGAAACCTTGATATCTCTGTGAATCTATACCGCAATTTTCCAATACCGCGGGATGTACCATACCGCAACCCATAACCTCAAGCCAACCCGTCTCCTTACATACCCTGCATCCCTTTCCTTCGCATATAACACATCCTATGTCAACCTCCGCGGATGGCTCGGTGAAGGGAAAGTAGGAAACCCTGAATCGTACGGGAACATTTTCTTCAAAAAAAGTCTTCAAAAATTCTTCAATAACAAACTTCATATTACCAAAATTGACATCCTCCGAAACCGCCAAACCTTCCACCTGATGAAACATAGGGGAATGGGTAGGATCGTCATCCCTTCTATAAACCTTTCCCGGAGCTACCATGTATATGGGGGGCTTCTCCTCAAGCATAACCCTTATCTGAACCGGCGATGTATGAGTTCTTAAAAGGTATCCCTCCTTGTTAACATAAAAGGTATCTTGCATATCACGGGCGGGATGATCCGGAGGGATATTAAGCATATCAAAGTTGTATTTTTCTAACTCAATCTCTGGTCCTTCTTTTACCCTGAAACCCATGGATCTGAATATGTCAATTATCCTGTCCAGGGTTCTCGTGAGGGGATGGATATGACCTACGAGAGGTTCAACGGGTACTGTTATATCTTCCCATTCTCTTTCCAAACGCCTTCTTTCCTCCTCCCTTCTGATTTCCTCCTGTTTTTTTGTTATAAGCTCTTCAACCTTCTCTTTTATAAGATTAACCTTCCTTCCGTACTCCTTTCTCTGATCTGGAGGTATCTCCTTTATGCGGGATATAAGATTTGTAACTATCCCCCCCTTTCCTATGTATTTTGACTTTATTTTAAGAAGCTTCTCTTGTTCCGAAACGGAAGCAATTTCCCTCTCAAGCTCCCTTATGATGGATTCCGCATCAATCATACCTTAAGAACTTCTTTAACCCTCTCAACAATCTTCCCGAAAGCCTCCGGATCCCTGACGGCTATCTCCGCCAACATTTTTCTGTTCAGGTTTATATTAGCCTCTTTGAGTCCCTTCATAAATTTGCTGTAAGATAAACCGCAAGCCCTTACTCCCGCATTTATTCTTGCTATCCACAATCTTCTGAATTCCCTCTTCCTCAACCTCCTGTCCCTGTACTGATAGTAGAGGGCTCTCATTACCGCTTCTTTAGCCCTTCTGTAAACATTCTTTTTTTGTCCCCTGTAACCCTTAGCAAGCTTTAATATCTTCTTCTTATGCTTCCGTGAGGACGGACCTTTTACCCTCATCTTTACCTCCTTGAAGGAATGGATATTCTATCACATTAATTCCTTACTGTCCAACACAATGGTAACAGGTCCCCAATTTTCAATATATACATTCATCATTGCGCCGAATATCCCGGTTTTTGTGGTAACACCTTCTTCTTCCATCCTCTCAACAAACCTTTCGTAAAGCTCTTTTGCCCTCCCCGGCTCTTCCGCATCTTCAAAGCTTGGCCTCCTCCCCTTCTTCACATTGGCATAGAGGGTAAATTGGGAAATAATAAGCGCCTCACCCTTTACATCCAAAAGGGAATAATTGAATTTCCCCTTCTCATCCTCAAAGATCCTCAGATTTACTATCTTTTTTACGAGTGCATCTATGTCCCCCTCTCCGTCACCCTTTCCTACCCCGAGGAGTATATTAACACCCCTTCCTATCTCTCCAACAACCTCACCGTTTACCTCAACCCTTGATCTCCTGACCCTTTGTACAACCGCCCTCATCCTACTCCATATAATAACCGAAGCTCCTTACGAGATCGGGTCTTCTCCTCCACTTTTCCTTAACCTTCACCCACAGTTCAAGATAAACCTTTTTTCCCGTGATAAGCTCTATCTCCTCCCTGGCAAGTTTACCTATCTGTTTTAACCTCTGCCCCCCCTTACCTATTATGATGGGCTTAAGGTTCTCCCTGTCCACAACAATATCACCCTTTATTACAAGCATATCCGGGTTTACATCTCCCTCCTTTATCTCATGTATGGCAACCGCAACGGATGTAGGAACCTCCTCCTTTGTAAGTAACATCACCTTTTCCCTCACTATCTCCGCAACCATTATCCTCAAAGGAAGATCCGTTATCATATCTTCGGGAAATATCTGCTCACCCTCAGGAAGATACTTCAATAAGGTTTTTAAAAGCTCATCAACATTTGAACCCTTTATGGCGCTTATGGGGACAATCTCTTTTATCTCGGGATTCTCCTTATGAATTTCTTCAATAAGGGGCAACACATTTTTTGCATCCCCTATCCTGTCTATCTTGTTGATAACAAGTATGATAGGCTTCCTTTCCGAAAGGGGTTTTATATAATCCTCCCATACACGCTGATCACTTTTCCTCCATCCCTCCTCCGCATCTATCATGAATAAGATTACATCGCTCTCCTCAAGGGTACCTTTGGCAATTCTTACCATCGCCTCGCCCAAAGCATCCTTGGGCTTATAAAGACCGGGAGTGTCAAGAAAGATAATCTGAGCCTCCCCAGGTATATTTTTAACTCCGAGCACCCTTATACGGGTCGTCCCCGGTTTCGGAGATACTATGGAAACCTTTGTACCCGTAAGGTAGTTTATCAGCGTTGACTTTCCCACATTAGGCTTTCCCACTATGCTTACGAATCCCACCTTCATGCTGTTAGATATTATAATTGTTAGCCATGATAGAAAGGTACACAAGAAAAGAAATGGGAAATATATGGTCCGAAGAGAACAAGTTTAAAAAGTGGCTTGAGGTGGAAATAGCGGTATGCAAAGGGTGGTCGGAATTGGGAGTTATCCCGAAAGATGTCTTTGAGAGGATAAAGGAAAAGGCACATATAGACGAGGAAACAGTGGAGAAAATAAAAGAGTACGACAAAAAATATAAACATGATGTGCTTGCCTTCGTATCCGCCATCAACAATCAGATAGGAAAGGACAGCAGATATTTCCACATGGGTGTAACATCGTCGGATATTATTGATACCGCCTTTGCACTTCTTATAAGAGAGGCAATAGATATCCTAATAGAGGATATCAACAGAATAATGGATGAGCTTAAAAGTCTCTCTTATCGTTACAAGAATACAATCATGATGGGCAGAACCCACGGTGTTCATGCGGAGCCGACAACTTTCGGTATAAAGATGGCAAGCTGGTATGATGAGATGAGAAGGAACAGAGAACGGCTTGAAAGATGTAAAGAGGTCATATCTTACGGAAAGATATCTGGAGCTGTAGGTACCTACTCAAATGTTGACCCGCGTGTTGAAAGGATAGCCCTTGATCACTTGGGGCTTAAAATAGAACCCGCCTCAACCCAAATAGTACACAGGGACAGACATGCAGAGGTAATGACAACCTTAGCCATAATAGCTTCATCCCTTGAAAAATTTGCGACAGAAATAAGACACCTTCAGAGAACGGAAGTTCTTGAAGTGCAAGAACCTTTCTCAAAGGGTCAAAGGGGATCTTCCGCAATGCCTCATAAGAAGAACCCCGTTCACTCGGAGAGGATATGCGGACTGGCGAGAGTAATACGAGCCTTCTCTTTAACATCCCTTGAAAATATACCCCTGTGGCATGAAAGGGATATATCCCACTCATCCGCGGAAAGGATCATATTCCCAGATGCCTTTATAGGTCTTGATTACATGCTGAATCTGTTTACGGACATAATAAAAGGAATAGTTGTTTATGAGGATAACATGCTTAGAAATATGAAAGCTTCCTATAACCTCTTCTTTTCCTCAAAGTTACTCGTTGAACTCATGAGAAGGGGAATGGAAAGGGACAAAGCTTACGATGTTGTTCAAAAGCTTGCAATGGAAAGCTGGGAGAAAAGAAAAGATTTCAAAGAAATAGTAAAAGGTAATGAGGAAATAAAAAGTATATTATCGGATGGTGATATAGAGAGAATATTTGATCCCTCTTCTTTCTTGAGAAACATAGATTATATTTACGAAAAGGTTTTCGGATCAGCTTAAAAGCTCTTCCACCTTATCCCTTACTATACTTGCCACCACTTCCTTTATTATCCCCTGTATATCTATATTGGCAAAAGCTGTTTCAATCTCTTGCCTTATTATACCGCTTATCACATTTTCATCAATGCTTTCCTTAATAGCCCTTTTAAGAATACCTTCAAAATCTATACTTTTAACCACCCTCTCCACGATTTCATCCACATTCACACCTTCTACCCTTTCCTCCACCCGCTCCGTTGGGGGTAAAGCTACCTCTTCAACAGGTGTTTTCTCTTCCTTTATCTCCTGCACCTCCTCCTGCATCTCAACTGCTTCTTTGGTTATCTCCTCAATGTTAATGTTTTCCATTTCCGGCACCGTTTCAATAGACGGAATCTCTTCGGTCTTTTTCTCTTCAAAGATGTCCGCACCCGCGGGTTGGGGAGCAGTTCCCACTTTTGAAATTGCCTCTTCCACCTTGCCCTTTATAAGGTGAACCTCTGCCTCCCTTGAGAGAACATCTTTATTATCAAGGGGTACATTGTCAACACTTATGGGAAAAAGCTCGTCAATCAATATTATGTAAGCCTTCCTGCTGTAATCCGGATCCTGAGAAAGCTCAATTAATCCCTTCTCCGCTATAACCCCCGATATGGCATCGTATATCACAACGGGAGCGTCACTTCTTTTTTCCAAAGCTTCCTTCGTGTTCTTTGCAACCTCAACCTTATACTCTTCCCCCAAGACACTCCTTATATTGTCTATAAGCAAATTATCAAAGGATACCACAAGAACCTTGGAACCACCTTCCTCCTTTCTTTCAGCAACGGGTTCTTCAACAACCGGTAAGGGTTCCGGCTCCTCTTGCTGAGGCACCTCAAAACTGGTGGATGGCTCTTCAATGGAAGTATGCTCTATTACAAACTCCTGGGGTTCGGGAATTTCCTCAATGGTTTTCTCAACCGATGGTTCTGTCGGCGACGGTGCTTCTTCCATCCTTTCCACAGGCATACCTCCCTCAATGATATCCTTTACCTTTTCAACCTCATCCTCTCTGGACAACCTTACCTTGTTGGGGGTGAGAATATTGCCCATATCAACAGGGAAAAGTTCATCAACAAGGATTATAAACTGAGCATTACCGAATCTTTGCTTGTACATATTGTTAATATCCTCTTCCGAGAGGGCACCGGATATTGCATCGTAGATAACGAAATCAACATCGGTGCGCACGGTTTTGATAGCTTCCTCTCCGTTCTTCACCTCAATGATCTCGTGGGTGGGCAACAAACTTTTAAGCTTTTTAACCAAAGCTTTGTCAAAAGAAACTATCAAAATCTTCATTCTACAACCCCTTTTTATAATTTTAAACTAAACATTTTCATTTATATTTATGTTCTTCAAGAAGAGAATCAACTATTTTTTTCATCTGCTCCATACTTTCCTCCGGTATAATTTTATGGGCAGCTATTGTAAGCTTTAAAGCCTTCAACTTCTTTATGAATTCCTCGTTAACCTTAACACCTTCACCTTTCTCCTTCGGTACGGTTTCACCTATCTCCCTCACAAGGGCATAATAAAGAATAATAAACAGGAGGAAAGAAGATACAACGGTACCCATTATCACATAATCTTCCATAAGGAATTTAACCAGATTGTTTATACTCATCTTTTTTATATAAATGTTTGCCTCATAACCCTTCTCAGCATAACCGCTACCGTTCAGATCGCTGAAATCTATGTTTGCCCTTCCCATGGAGTTAAAAATGTTCCCCTCCTTATCCCTTGTTATTATTATCGTATATTCGGGATATGTAAGACTTATATTTTCCTCACCTCTCTCCTTTTTGACGATGAATACCGCAATATTTTTAGAAATTTTTTTGTCTCTTTCTATAACAAACTTATCAATACCTATGTAAAGAGAAGAAATAAGTAAAGATAATGCCAATAGACCCAGAACAGTATAAACAAATTTTTTCATCACTTTCCCCCTACCGCAATTTCTTCCACAAGTAAAGAGGGCGAACCGACATTTCCATAAAACTTTATATCGTTACCAATCCCCACTACTTTATTCCATATTTCACCGATATTTCCTGCAACGGTAACACCTCTTACTGATGATAGCTTTCTGCCTCTCTCATAGAGGATACCCGAAATACCCAATGAAAAATCACCTGAAACGGGATCGGATGTGTGAAGACCCATAAGATCAACAACCAATAACACCCTTTCATACATCCCTATAAGTTCCTCAATACTTTTATCTCCTTTTTTAATATATATATTTGTGACACCTGCGTCAGGTTCATCCATATAACCCCGCCTAACCGAATTACCCGTAGGAGCATGCCCAGATTTTTTACCCGTATATAGGCTGTGCAGAAATCCCTTAAATACTCCGTTTTCAACTATAACATTCTTCCTCTTTGCAAACCCTTCCGCGTCATAAGAGGATGAGGCGTACCCTCTTTCCAATGTACCGTCATCAACTATCGTCATAAGCTCGCTGAAAACCTTCTCACCCAATCTACCTTTAAGGAAGGTTTTATCCTTTACAAGGGATGACCCCAAGAATATATCCGAAAAGGTTTCAAGTAACATGGCGGAGCTTTCCCTGAAAAAGATAGCGGGCATCGTACATGCCTCTATTTCCGAAGGATTGAGAACTTCCACCGTTTTAAAAACAACATCCTCAACTATATCATCAATATCTATATCCTTTAACCTTCTCACAGCCCTGTATTCGTAGGAGATATTAGAATCATTACCATCAGACGCAAGGGCACCCACTATTAAAGAATAAAAGGTTCCCCTTTCCTCAAATTCAACACCGTAAGAATTCCTATAATACACCTCACTTAAAGCCTCTGTAAACGAAGATTCCCTAACAGATTGAATCCTTTTGTCTCTTCTTTTACATCTTTTTTCAACCTCTATGGGTATATTCTCCTTTTCCTTCAACGGTAGTGAAACCCCTTCCTCGTCAAAATAAGAACTTCCGATAGCCTCTTCCTTTTTACCATTAAAATCCACATAAGGGTCCTCGGGCATAACCTCACATATCTCCATACCCCTTATTACCAACTCCTTTATATCATCGTCGGATGAGAGGGTTGAAGAAACAAAGGCAACCCTCTTACCCTTTTTTATCCTCAATCCCAAACCGAGCTCCGTGGAAGAAGAAAAACTATCCACCTTTTCATCAATCACGGTTATCTTACTTTTCTCTGCTTTCTGGATGTAAGCCTCAAATTCAAACTGAGGTTTTAGATGCCTTTTAATCTCTTCAACCACAAACTTCACACTAACATTTTAACTGAAATTTCATTACAAAGCTTATTTGGACATTCTTACGGTGGTATTAATCTCCTTCAACTTGGAAATAACCTCTTCACCCAGCCTTTCCTCCAGGGAATTCAAACCGTCACCTTCGTTTTCCAAAGGATAATTAGTAGTTATAATTATCGGCTTAACATAGTTATATCTTTGAACAATAATATAAGACAGTATCTCCCTCTGCCAATCCGAGAGCCTTTCATTTCCAAGACCATCAAGGAGTAAAATTGGTATATCAATAAGAAATCTTATAAGGTTTTTATCCCTACCATTTTCCATGAGTCCTCTGAGGATAAAGAGTAGATCTCTCGTATCAAAGAAAATACTTTTTATCCTTTTATCAACATATATCTTTTTTATAAGGGACACCGCAAGGTATGTTTTACCGACGGACGGAGGACCGACATAAGTAAGCCCCTTTCCCTCTTTGTAAGCTTCCGATTCGCAATACACCTTTGTTTCGTCCAAAGCTATATATTGGGAAGGTGTTGAAGGTATAAATTCGTCAAGGGAAGCATTCCAGTATCTTTTAGGAATACGCAAGATCACATTAACCGTATCTGTGGAAAATCTGCACTGACATAGATCCACTCCCCCCTTTACTTTCATAAACCCTGTTCCCTTACAACGGGGGCAATCCTTAACAAACATGAAAAACTATCCGCACTTGTTATAACCGCATTCTCTACAGTAATAACACCCGTTCTCATATACCATTGAAAATTCACCGCACTGAGGACATTTCATAAGCGTATTCTTCTCAACCTTTTCCCCAGTCAGTTCCTCCAATACCTTTGCAACCGCGTCGGGTACGGAATAAATGGGTTTGCCTTCCTGCCATACCACATAGGCTCCCTTTATATCCTTTAAAGTATCTATGATCTCTTTTACATCACCCCCCCTTTGAAGGTATAGGCTTATGAGCCTGCCTATGGCTTCTGCAAAAGCCTTCTCCTCACTGCCCGATTTACCGAGGTTAAGAAATACCTCTATAACCTTTCCCTTCTCATCAAAATTAACGGTTGTGTATAGGTTGCCCGTTGTAAGCTTTATTTTTACCGTTTTACCTTCAAGTATCCTTGGTCTCTTAACCTCCTCATAACATTTCTTCTCCTCTTCCTTCTTTTCAACAATAGCATTTATAGGAGCGTTCACTATTATTCTCTTCATCCTTCCTCCTTCTTCTTGATTTCCTCAACCATACTCATACTTTCATACAGCTCCTTAGCTGTGTATTCCTTACCGTTGTATATAATGATATCATCCTCTTCCGCCTCAATTTTCGTACCGTTTTCCAATATTATAAGATATGTCTTCTTCTCCTTTTTCTCCTCCGTAATCAGCACGCCCTCCCTTGAACCTTCCCTGTAAACCGTTATACCCTTACAACCGAGCCTCCATGCATTGAAGTATATATCACCTATGGTTTTGGGAGATACTTCTTCGGGAAGATTGACAGTGGAACTTATGGAATGGTCAATGTGTTTCTGGATTGTCGCCTGCATCCTAACCCTGAAGTAAGGATCTATCTCATGGGCTGTAACGAAGAATTCTGGCTTTTCCCTGTCAAAAGAGTCATCTGTAAGACCAAACTTCTCCATATACTCCTTAACAAGCCAGTGATAAACCCTGAAGGTGCCTTCGGAAAGGGATTCTGATCTTCTTATGTAATAAAGGGCAAATATGGGTTCAATACCAGAGGATGTGCCTGCCAAGATGGAACCCGAACCCACCGGAGGTACGGTAAGCAGTGATGCGTTTCTAAGCCCAGATCTTTTTATTCTATCCTTCAGCTCTTCTTTAAAGTCTTTAAAAAAGGGCTGGCTAAGGTGTCTATCCGCATCAAAGGCGGGGAATCTTCCCTTTTCCTCAGCAAGATTAACACTCTCATCATAAACAACATGTTTTATCCAGTAAAAAAGCTCGTCCACAAATTTTACCGCATCTTCAGAATCATACCTTATGCGGAGTTTGGCAAGCATATCACCGAGACCCGTAAAACCCACACCTATTCTTCTTGTCCACCGTGCGGAATCAGACTGTTCTTTAAGTGGGTGCTTTTCCTCGTTATAGGTCAGAACATTGTCAAGGAATCTCACCGCATACCTCAGAGCCTTTTCCAAATTGTCGTAATCTACTCCCGCATTCTCCTCAAAGGCGTTTTTAACAAAGTAGGAAAGATTTATATTTCCGAGGCAACAACATCCGTAGGGTTGTAAGGAGATCTCGGAGCAGGGATTTACGGTTAAAACCTCCATACCGTTGTATTCCGTAGTTGAATATTCCCGCATGCGCGATATAAAGATCACCCCAGGCTCCGCAGATGACCAAGCATTTTGAATAAGCCTGTTCCACAGATCCTCCGCCTTCACCCTTCTGTAAACCTTCTTCTTCCTCGGCTCTATTCCGGAAGGTCCGGCAAATATAAAGTAATCCTTGTCCATATAATAGGGCGATTTACTACCGTTAAATATAATGCCCACATCGGGAAACTTCTCCTGAAGGGATTGAACTTCAAGAAGCGCTTCATGAAGATTTAATGTGCCTTCCGCATACTTCTTTCCCAAAGTATCAAGGGTCTCAACAAGCTCCTTGTAGGCATTCCCGTTACCCTTAAAGGCTTCGGATATAAAAGATGTTTCAGGATACTTATCCGGATACCACAGTTCCCACTCATCACCTCTTTCTACCGCCTCCATAAACTCATCGGATACCAAAACGGAGATGTTCGCATATCTCACCCTTCTCCTTTCCGGATCATTCTTTATAACGATAAACTCCTCAACATCGGGATGGGCGCAGTGTATGGTTATCATCAAAGCTCCCCTTCTTCCAGCCTGCCCTATGGTTCCGGTAGTTTGAGAGAATATTTCCATAAAGGACACGGATCCGGTAGAAAATATGGCAGCATTGTTAACCACCGCACCCTTGGGTCTCAGAATGGATATATCAACACCCACACCCCCACCGAAAGAATAGGTTCTCGCCATCTCCTTTGCGGTTTCAAATATGCCCTCTATGGAATCTTCCTTTATGGGTAAAACATAGCAGTTAAGCAAGGTTGCCCTACGGGGATTGCCCGCTCCGAAGAGTATCCTTCCACCCGGTATAAATTTAAAATCTTCCATAAGCCAATAAAACTTCTCTTCCCATTCTCTCCTTCTATCTTTTCTTTCAACACTCGCTATCTCCCTTGCAACCCTTCTCCACATCTCCTCGGGCGTCTTTTCTATCTGATTGCCTTCCAAATCCCTCAGGGCATACTTTTCATAAAAGACACGCGCCCTTAATTCATCACCACCGAAAGCATCCAAGGTTTCTTTCGGTATAATTCCATCCATCCTATCACCCCTTCAAAAGAAATATCTCATAAAAAAGGGGTAGTGTAAAGGGTAAAATGGTTAAGATATTACATGCCCATGATTGAAAGGTGGAGTAAATTCATTGAAACAGTTAGAAATTTTTTCAGGGAGAAAAATTATATTGAGGTATCAACACCAATACTGAGAAGGTATCCCAATCTTGACCCGAACACAGAACCCGTGGAGGTAAAACTGAAAAACAACGAAGGAAGATTCTGGCTACACACCTCGCCTGAGTATGCTATGAAAAAGCTTTTATCCAGATACGGTAAAGATATCTTTCAGATAACCAAAGTGTTCAGGAATGACGAGAAGGGAAGGCTTCACTCCCCAGAATTTACCATGCTTGAGTGGTACAAAATCTCCGCTGATTACAATTACATAATTAGTGAACTTAAAGAGCTTTTATCCCTTCTCGGATACAATGATTTTGAAACTATAACGGTGGAGGAAGCCTTTGAAAAGTATGCGGATATAATCCTATCGGAGGATGAAGAAATATTTAAGAACAATCTTATAACCGCAGGATACGAGTTTGACGACAAGGAAGATTGGGAAACAATATTTTACAGGATCTACCTTGAGGTTGAAAGGAACCTCGGAAGAGAAAAACCCACCTTTCTTATAAATTTCCCCAAAAGGCTTGCAATACTGTCAAAAACAAACAATAACCATGCGGAAAGGTTTGAACTCTACATAAACGGTGTTGAAATAGCAAACGGATGGACGGAGGAGACGGATCCAGAAGAAGTTGAAAAAAGGCTTAAGGCGGAAGCGGAAAAAAGGAATTTGCCTTTGGATAAAGAGTTTATAGAAGCTCATAAAAATATACCCGAATCCGCGGGGTGTTCAGTAGGGCTTGAGAGGCTCTTTATGGTAAAGGAGGGTTTGTCCAGTATATGGGATATTGATTTCCTGAAATTATGAAAGATAAAAATTTACTTATCCTTCTTTTAATCAATTTTTTCGTATGTATTTTCAGGATATTTTATATTCTTTTTTACCCCCTTGATCTTGCCCCAGATGAAGCCTTATACTGGGACTATTCAAGACATCTCCAGATAAGTTACTATGCCAAACCTCCACTTACAGCCTACATTATAGCTTTCACCACTTCTTTATTCGGGAATACAGAACTGGGCGTCAGAATAGGAGCGGTTATTATGTCCTCGCTAACATCCCTAACTTTATACTATCTGACAAAATATCTTTTCGGTAATTCTACCCTCGGACTTATAGCTGGGACTATTCCTCTACTGACAGTAGGCTTCCAACTTCTATCAGTTCTGATGACCATAGATACACCCCTTATCTTTTTCTGGACTTTGTCTATGTACTTCTATGCCAAAGCATTCAATGAAAATGTTATTAAATATTGGATGTATGCGGGTACATTCGGTACCTTAGCCCTTTTGAGCAAATACACGGGCATCCTGTTACCCTTTTTAGCCTTCCTGTTTGCCTTTCTTTACGATAGGAAAAAGCTGAAAGAAAAAGGCATATATATAAGCACAGCTATAGTCTTTACTGGTCTGCTCCCGGTCCTTCTGTGGAACATGCTGAATGACTGGGTAGGTTTCAAACACCTGTTCACCCTCGCGGGCTTAATGGAAACTGCACCACCTGAGAGAAAAGGATTTTCCTTGGAAAGGATACCGAGTTACATAGGGGGACAAATTCTTATACTCGGACCGTCAATATTTCCGTATGTAATATACTCATGGGTGAGATATTCAATATCCTCTGATAAGAATATAGGTTTCCTGAATGTTTTCTCCCTACCTGTGTTCATCATGTTCCTTTTCATGTCAATCTATACAAAGGTGGAAGCCAATTGGCCTGCCTTCGGATATGTAGGTGCAATACCGATAACAGCCCTTTTAATAAAAAATTCTTTAAATAAAGGAGCATTTATACATATACCATCCCTGCTTATTGCCCTTTTCTTTTCCATAATAACCCACTTTACCCCTCTCATTGATAAATTCGGTATGACTAAATTGCTTCCCCCCGAAAGGGATCCGCAGGGAAGACTGGTAGGATGGGAAGAATTGGGAAAGTTTGTCAGCAGGTGGAAGGATGAAAACACCTTTATATTTTCTGACAGGTATCAGATAACAGCTGAGCTTGCCTTTTATGTGGAGGGTAATCCAGAAACTTTCTGTATAAACAGGGGAAGAAGGATGAACCAGTATGACTTGTGGAAGTCCAAGATGAAAGAATTTAAGGGTTATAATGCCGTATTTGTAAGTTACTCCCCCATAGACGACCGCATAAAAAGAGGCTTCAAAAGAATATTAAAGGAAACAACATATTCCGCTAAATGGAGAGGCAAAGATATAAGGAAATTTCACATCTATATTCTTGAAGACTATAAAGGAAACATAAAAGAAGAAACCATACACATGTTCTAAAGATACTCCCATATAATTTTCCTGTAGCATGATCTTATGCTCTCCGATAAATCTTTCATCAGACCTTTCCTAAATTCTATGTTACCTTTAAGTATCTCAGAAACTATCCTGACAGCCTCATCTACGGATGAAACCCTGTATCCCAATCCTTCTTTCTCAAGGATAGAAGCCACATCCTCTATCTTATTCACATAAGGACCGTAGATGACGGGTACATCGTATCTGCAAGGCTCCGCTATATTGTGGCCTCCTACAGGGACAAAGGTACCGCCCACAAAGGCAACCTTAGCCTTTTTATAAAATAGGGGTAACTCCCCCATAGTATCAACCACAAGAACCTCCCAATCATCTTTTTCCTCACTTCTTAAAGATGCTTTGAATCCGTAGTTTTTAACAAGCTTTAAAACTTCCGTGGAGCGGGAAATGTGCCGTGGAGCTATTACGAGCCTCAAATTATCAAAGGATTTTTTCAAAACGGAAAATATTTTAAGTAATACCTCCTCTTCACCCTCATGGGTACTTCCGCCCACAAATATGTTTCCTTCCAAAGATATATCTGATACCTCCTCCGTGGTTGTAAAAACAAGCTTTAAATTACCGCAAACACTGACCCTTTTAGCTCCCTCTTCCCTCAATATCCTTCCGTCCCTCTCTGTTCTTGCAATAACATGATCAAACCTGCCTATAAGCCTTCTTTCCATAAAACTGCCCTTTGCATATGCATTTATAAGGATTTTGGGAGCCTTCGTCTTTGAAAGTAAAAAGGGCCAAAATTCCCTTTCAACGACTATCAACAATCTCGGATCAACGAGCCTGTTGAACCTGCTAACGGTGAAGGGAAGATCAATGGGCAGAACTCCTACCCAGTCAACTATACCGCTGACCCTTTCTTCCATAAAAGGTTTTGCCCTTTGAGAAAAATAAGTAACGATAACCTTCATTCCCTCCCTTTTTAAATCTTCAATAATGACCCTTGCGGTATTAAACTCCCCCACGCTTGCACAGTGAAACCATACGGGTCTGTATTGCCTTAAATCCTTAGGTATATTAAATATTAGTCTTTCCTTTAAATCAAAAACCATTAAAATAATTATTATAATGAAGGTTCTCATAGTCCTTTATTCAAGGCTAAAAGAAAATAAGGAAAAGCTTTACAAAACTTGGATTTCCAATATAAACCTTCTCACAAGGATGGTGGGTATAGACAATCTCTATATAAGCCTAAGCGGGAATTTCATTGAATTTTTTGATCTGTTCCCGAATCTTTGCTTTGTCAACAACAAAAAAGATAACTTCTCCTACGGAGCTTATATAGGCCTCAGGAAGCTTAGATCAAACGATGTCTTACTTATAGACGGAAATGCAGTTTTAAGCAAGGAAAATCTAATTAATATACTGAAGAATGCTGGTGATAACGCGGTGGCAAAGGCAAAGGACGGTTGGGCTTTCATGTCTTATATACTTAAAAGGGATATAGATTATCTGATTAAAAGCTTTGAAAGGTGTGTTGACGGCGATATTAACGAAGGGATAAACCTTTTAAGAAAAACCTTCGGGATTGAAGTAAAAGACATAAATATGAATGCGGGAAAAATAAGGAGTGAAGATATAAAAGAGTCAGCCCTTGAGCGATAATATATAATTGAAAACAACGGAGGGTTGCTTGATGGAGGATATCTATGTAGGCAAATATTTGGTTAAGGGAGACAGGTATTATACGAAGGATCACGAATGGGCTTATATAAGAAACGGAAAGGCTCAAATAGGTATAACGGACTATGCCCAGAAGCTTCTGGGGGACATAGTGTACATAGACTTGCCCCAAGACGGCCAAACGGTTGATGCGGGTGATACCATAGCCAATATTGAATCGGTAAAAAATGTAGCCCCCGTTTACAGTCCTTTAACGGGAACGGTAACGGAGGTTAACAACCAGCTTACGGATGAACCGACCCTTATAAACGAAGATCCTTACGATGCGGGATGGATAGCTATACTTGAACTTTCCGATCCCACGGAGGTGGAAGACCTCATGACAGCAGAAGACTATGCCGAGCTGTTGGCGGAGATAATAAAAGAGGAAGAAGAACAGGAGGTTGAAATAGAAACGGAGGAGATTGAAGAATCCATTGAAAATATTCCAGAGAAGGAACTCGGATATGAGGAGGAAAAATAAGGAGAAATGTACATACCCTATTCGGAGAAGGAGCTTGATGAAGCATTAAAATTACTCGGTATAAAGGAACTTGATGATCTATTTACCCACATTGATAAAAATCTTTTTTCAAAAGTAAATCTTGATGAACCTAAGAGTGAAGAAGAAATAAGAAAGATATTTGAACAACTCGGTTGTTTAAATTCAAAGGTTATAAATTTCGCGGGATTTGGCATTTACGACAGGATAATACCTTCCGTTATACCCTACCTCCTAACACGGGGTGAATTCATGACAGCTTATACCCCTTATCAATCCGAAGCTTCCCAAGGAACACTTCAAATAATGTTTGAATATCAAAGTGTTATAGCGGAACTTACTGGTATGGATGTAGCCAATGCATCCATGTATGACGGAGCTACAGCCTTGGCGGAAGCTTTACTTATGGCATCAAATATAAAAAAGGGAAAAAGAATTTTAATATCGGAAGGTGTTCATCCCTTCTATAAAAGGGTTATCAAAACCTACCTATATAACAAAGAGTTTGAACTGGAAGAGATAGGGTTGACAGGAGAAGGAACAACATCTGCTGATAGATTGAAGGATCTAATGAAAAAAGGCGATACAATAGCTGTAGCATTACAGTATCCAAACTTCCTCGGATTTGTTGAACCGTTAAAAGATCTTGCAAGCGTAGTTAAAGAACATGATGCGCTCTTTATTATCGTAGCGGATCCCATAGCCCTCGCTGTCCTTGAACCGCCCTCCTCTTTCGGAGCGGATATCGTTGTAGGAGAAGGTCAGCAAATGGGTATCCCTATGAATCTCGGTGGACCCGGTATAGGATTTTTTGCCACCAAAAGGGAATATATAAGAAACATGCCCGGAAGGATATGTGGGTTGGGAGAAGATATTGAGGGTAATAAGGCTTTCACCTTAGTATTGCAAACAAGGGAACAACATATAAGAAGGGAAAGGGCTACATCAAATATATGTACAAATCAACAACTTCTCGCCTTTGCCAATCTTTTATACATTGTTCTCTTAGGAAAGGAAGGATTAAAGGAAGTAGCAGTTCAGTCAACCTCAAAGGCTTTTTATCTCAGAAAAAAATTAGAAAGATTGGGTTTTACGGTGCCTTTTAAAGGTAAACATCTGTGGGAGTTTCCCGTAAAACATCCAGAAGCTGAATACATGTACAGGGAGGCTAAAGAAAACGGATTTATCTTAGGCGTTCCTCTGTGGAAGTATGGAAATTACGAAAATACCCTTCTCATAGCTGTTACGGAGAAAAGGAAAAGAGAGGAAATGGATCAGCTTGCAGAAATTTTATCATCATGATTCTCCTTTTAGATTACGACGGTACCATTGTCCCCATAGCAGAAAAGCCTGAACTTGCAAGGATAGATGAAAGAACAAAGAGTATTATAGAGGGTATATCCGAGAACTGTAAGGTAGCCATAGTTACTGGAAGGGATTATAAAAGCTTTAAAGGAGTATTCGGAGATATAAAGGATACTATATACCTTATAACATCCCACGGTATTGAGATATTCAGGGATTCAATAAAGATATTTGAAGAAAAAATAGACGATCTTCCCCCCATTGAGGAGCTAAAAAATGCAATATCTCAGTTTGAAGGTATAGATATTGAAGAAAAGAGGGGCGGTTTCGCCCTTCACTATAGAAGGTTTAAAGGTAATGAGGAAGAGGTAAAAAGGATATTCTATGAATTTGTACATAAGTATCCCCCGAGGAAGATTATTGAAGGTAAAAAGGTTTATGAGGCTTTATATTCGGATACAAATAAGGGGAAAGGCATTATAAACCTTTTCAATGAAACGGGTTGGAATCCTTCGGAAGCTATATATGTAGGGGATGACACAACAGATTTTGATGCTTTTAAAACAATAAAACATCTCGGTGGAAAGGCTTACTATGTGGGTATAAATAAACCGCCCGTAGAGATTGACGGTATATTTAAAAATACGGAAGAAGTTAGGATATGGCTATTAAAGATTATGAATGAATGTCAGAATCCATGAATATACGGGAAGGTGTAACTCCCCTCTGCCCCTTATATTTACCGTTGTAAGATCTTGAAGGTTTCTCATCCAATTTTGCAAATACAAGTTGGCATATTCTCATACCCTTGTAAAGTTTTATGGGCCTTTTATTTGCATTAAAAAGTTCAAGGGTTATCTGCCCCTCAAATCCCGCATCAACCCAACCCGCATTTTCTATAAACAGACCGAGTCTTCCCAAAGAGGATCTTCCTTCCACGAAGGCGGTAACATTATCGGGCAGTTTTATATATTCAAGGGTGGTGGCAAGTACAAACTGCCTCGGCAGAATAACAAACTCATCCTCTATCTTTTTTACCTCTATCTTAAAAGTATCCTTCTTTATGTCTATCATATAGCTTCCCTCATAAAAACCTATCTCATCGCCGAGCCTAAGATCAATGGAAGAACATTGAATACACTCCTCATTGAAGGGTTCTATTAAAAGCTCACCCGCGGAAATAAGCCTTCTCAAAGACCTATCGCTAAGTATCATTTAGTTTATTAATTTTAATCTCCTGAAGAAGACTATGCTCAGGAAAATTAAAACATAAATTAAACCGCCCGGACTACCGCTACAACCGAATATATTATTCTCCGTATCATCGGTAAGAATATCATCAACAACGGTTACAGACACTTCTTCACTTGCGGAATTACCCCCTCCATCCTTAACGGTAAGAATCACGGTATAATGCCCCTCCTTCTCATATTTGTGTGTCAAATTACCGGAGGTACAATTTTGCACCTCATAATCCGCCCTTCCGTCACCATCAACATCTATATAACATGTCAGGGTGTCCCCTTCCGGATCCCCTACACTGAAACCTATCCTTACATTTAAGGGAGCCACCCCCTGAGTAGGAAAGACTTCAAAATACGATATATATGGGGGTTTGTTAACATCCTGTTTTTCAAGAACATTCACACTGACGACGGCTTCCGATCTGTTTCCACCGCTGTCGGATACTATAAGTTTAACGGGATAGGTCCCCGGATTGTCAAAGGTGAAGGAAAATGTATTTGGCGTACAATCAGATATGGAAAAGTCAACAAGTCCGTTGTTACCTATATCAATCTCACACAAAAGTTTGTCCCCTTCTCTGTCGCTGACACTCCATGAAAATGCAACGGTCAAGGGGGCATAACCCTCTGTTGGATTTGCCGTAAAACTTTCTATAACTGGAGGTTCGTTGTTTACTGTGATATAAGATGAAACACCCGGGGAAATATTGCCCGCTCCGTCAACCGCGCATAACCTGTAGTAATAGGTATATCCGGGAGATATACCGTCGTGAACATAAGAGTTCATCTGACCCCTGTATAGGGGATTTCCCTCCTGACAATTTGACGGAGGTGTGGATGTATCGTAAACGAGTATATATTCGGAAATACCAGTAAGATTATCACTGAAACCGTCCCACGAAAGGGTTATGGTAGTTACATCCGTCAAGCTTGCATTTAAGGTGCCGCCGGATGGGGGTGTGGTGTCAAGTATTATACTATCGCTACACGAGGATTGAAGACCCAAGGGATTTCTAACATCAACATTTATAATCTTGGTGCCATCTGTGGGAGATACATTAAAACCTACATTTGGAGAAAAAGGGATCCATGTGGTACACCCTTTACCCTCTTCATAAATGCATATTTCAAGTTCAGCCGTTGAAAATACGGAATCGTTGGCGGTTATAGAAAGATTAATATTTACATTGTTTGTGAATTCTGCACCGTTGTTTATAATAACGCCACAGGTCGGAGGCTCTTCCTTCGGGCGTGAACTCACTGCAACAGAATATTCTTGAAATGTGTCATCTACCAAATCAATCTCCAAAATAATTCCATTAGAAGTAAGTGTATGAATAATACTCTCTCCATCTCCCGTACCCGTTGACGATGCAAGCCTATTACCGGAAGTGTCATAGAGGTATATATCTATATCTCCGAATATATGTTTAAAATTGACATTTATTTGTATAACACACCCTTTGGGCACTTCAAAAAGAAAAAAATCCTTGTCCATATCCTTTACGATCAACCCCGTAAGATTAAAGGAATCCCCGCAATTAATACTTATAAGGGCAGGGTTTTGAATAGTATCGTTATCCTCGTATGTATCATCTCCTAACCCGTAAGAAAAATACTCCTTTACCGCGGATCTTGTATTGTAAAAAACGGAAATATCCGCAAAGTAATCCCTTAGAGGGGGGCATTGTGCTGTAGGTATTTCACCGAAGGAAAGGGTGCCTATACAATACCATTCACTACCGAGTCTATAAAAAAGACAAGAACCGCTTGATCCTCCGTGGGTACCCCCATCATCCCATCTCACCAAAAAACTGTTACCGCTACCGTCACATCTTATAGCTCTCGGTATAAGGAAATCGGATTCGCATATATTCTCAATAACACCCGCATGGTAGATAAGGGGATTACCGAGGGGATGGCTGTACCCGAAAACGCTACCGCCTATCATTATGTTGCCGTTAAAAAGAACACCCGCCAAAAAATAGCTCGTAAGGTCTATACGAAGACTCCCGTCTATCCTCAAAAGGCTAGCATCCCCGTCCGCGTAGGTGTCCAATAATGTAGCATAAGGTACATAAACAGCCATACGCTGTGCATCAGGATTGGTAGGATTGCATGATGAATTGTAGTAATTAAACCAGAATACTGCTGTTTCCGCTTCTTGCTGTGTACCTATACAGTGGTTTGCTGTAAGAAAAAGGGGATCATGATTTGCGGATAAATTTGAGACAAGAGTCCCAGTACATAAATACTCAAAACCGTCCCTGCCTATGAACAAGTACAGGGCTACCGCATTCATAAATTTGGCAAAACATATATCCGAAGGGCAACATACCGCATCTTTGGCACTGCATGGAGGCTTATCTATGGGGTTAGGTGGCGGCTTCTTTCGCAATGGAAGATCCCATAGATATGTAACCCTATCTATTTTAAAGTGCCTCCGAGGGTTTTGACCAATAAAATGATATTCAATATACACTGTATCGTAGGGGACTATACCGCTCCAAAAATCACCCCGCCCGTGGGGACCCGTACCCCTGTATTCGTAAATAACATCACCTTCGGGTGATCTTACAACAACACGCTCCCCCTTCTTTAAGTTAAACCCCGAAAAGTGAACCCTTCCGCCCTTCCCACCTTCAAGAACAACCGCAATAATGCACACTCCATTCTCACAGTACATATCATCCGTGGAAATGTTAACAGGCAAAGCCTTACCTATAGCAGGAATTCCACTTTTTGAAGGAATCCCGGTTTTTCTGTCATGCTTTACTATTTTCCTTTTTGCCTTCCTATTAAGATCCTTTCGGATATTAATAATATTCTCCTTACGCTTTAATGATTTTTTCTGTTCAACAACTTCCGGTTTTATCTTCATAGAGAATGCTAAAGCAATAATGGAAAGGTATATAAGAAAAATTTTCACCATCTCTGTCCCTTCTTACGATAAGATAAATTTTAATACCCTTTCAAATTTTTTAAAGTATTAACAACAGTATCAAGATATCCGAACCACTCATCCCTTCCGTACAGAAGAGATACGGTAAGCCTAAGCCGTGCTTTTCCCTTGGGAACCGCGGGATATCTTATAGCCCTCAAAAGTATGCCCTCTGAAAGAAGTTTTTCGGAAATACTCAAAGCCTTCCCCTCCGACCCTATAATAATCGGCAATATGGGTGTACCGTTCCATAAGACATTCACAGCTTTTTCTTTTAAAAATACATAGGTTTCCTTAGATCTTCTTTTTAATTCCTCTATAAGAGTTACATCCTTTTCAATAATTTCCAAGGCCTTAATTGCTGATGCACAAAGGGGCGGAGGAATGGATGTAGAGAATATCAAACTCCTGACCCTATTTATGATGTACTCTACAAGTGCGGAAGATCCGCAGATAAAGGCACCGTAGGAACCCACCGCCTTTGATAGGGTTCCCATTACAATTATATTTTCTTTCCACTCTACACCGAACTCCTGCAGTGAACCCTTTCCATTACCGAGCACACCCGTAGCGTGGGCATCATCTATGTAAAGCATACAATCAAATTCTTCGCATATACTCCGCAGGGCGGATATATCCGCCACATCCCCTTCCATACTGAAAACACTGTCGGTGACAATGAGTACCTTCCTGAAACGGTGCCTCAGTTTTTTGAGCCTGCTGCAGAGGTCTTCATAATCCTTATGTCTGAATATTTGCACCTCAGCCTTAGACAGTTTACATCCGTCTATTATTGAGGCGTGGTTAAGCTCATCACTGAGAATAAGATCACCCTCCTCCGCCAGTACGGGTATGGTCCCCGTATTGGCAAGATAGCCAGAGCCGAAAAGCACACACCTCTCCGTTCCTTTGAACTCCTTTAACTTATCTTCAAGTTTTTTGTGCCAAGATGTGTACCCGGAAACAAGCTGTGAAGCTCCCGATCCTACACCCAGGGCAAAACAAGTATCAACACATGCCTTGACAACATCCCTGTTGTTTCTTAAACCCAGATAATCATTGGAACACAAATTTATTAGGTTATCGGAAACTATCCTTTCCCTGTAAAGATTTTTACTTTTTATTAACTCAAGTCTTTTTAAGATCCAATCCATAAGGGTGGAGTATTTAAATAGGTGGATTATTCAATGCCTATGAATTTGTATATACCTGAAACTATTTTGTCGGGGGAAACTTCATAGGTGCCGTTTTCTATTTCCCTTTTTATCCTTTCCACCTTCAACTTTATATCGTCATAATCAACCTTTGATGCTTCCTTTGCAACACTTGAAATCTCCACCCTGTCGCCTTTAACCGATTCACTCCCCTTTACACCCTTCCTTTTTTCTAAGTTAACAACATAGTTAACAAGTTTGCTTATCTCTACCCTGTTTATCATCTTCTAATCACCCCGTAATATTATATCGGATTTTACGGATCGGATTTTAGTGTTTTATAAACCTCCTTAACTTGTTCCCATGTATTATTTATGTCACCGCTATTGTCTATAATTATATCTCCAAGCTCCTTCTTTTTTTCAATATCCATCTGATATCTCATCCGTCTTTCAAAATCCTCGGGTAACATTCCCTTCTCTGTAGCCCTCCTCCTGCATTCATCGTAGGGTGCGTACACAACTATAACCTTATCGTACATGTGTCTTGTATTCTTTTCAAATATAAGGCTTGCTTCTACCATAAAAATATCTTCCTTCCCTAAGTTCCTTTCTATTTCCCCAAGTCTTTCGTATAAAGCTTTATGGGTTATTTCCTCAAGCCTTTTTAAAAGCTCAGGATTCTCAAAAACTATATCAGCAACTTTCTTCCTATCAATATCCCCATTATCACCAACAACCTCATCACCAAGAAGAGAAACAAGTTCATCATAAATGGGTGAATTTCTTTTATAAAACCCCCTTATTATCTCATCCGCATCAACCACAACCGCACCCAGCCTTTTAAACATGCTACCTACCGTAGATTTACCGCACCCAAGATTTCCCGTTATACCTATTTTCTTCATCTTATTTCAACCTCACCTTCTGATAAAACCTTGCCCTTTATTATCTTGCCCGAAGATAGAACCCTCACCCTTATAAGGGATCCCCTGTATCCGTTTTCAAGCGCCTCACCCTCATAAGATATCTCAATACTTCCTCTTCTGTAAAAGAGCCTTACCATATCACCTTTCTTTACAAGATATCTTTTCCTTAAAAATCTCTTTTTTATTATCTCCCCGCTTTTTATCATACGCATTGCTTCATAATCGGAAAGGATGGTGCTCTCGGGAGGTATATCCCTTATATGCTTAGAAATATACCTGTCTTCCCACCTGACCTTGTCCTGTGTTATGATCTCTCCCCTTTCTATATCTGTTACAGCTACAGGGACCCTTACCCTCCAGGAGACTTTCAACTTAGCCCTTAACAACCTCCCTCCTGTAATAATAGTCGCAGAACCCTCTCCATATCCTTCCCTCAGATGTATTTTTACCGAAGGATTCTCAATTTTCGTTCCGGGGGGTATGTAAACACTTATACTTTCTATTCTTACCTTATCACCATAAATCCGCTCTATCTCTGATCTTATTAAATCCTCAACACTACCGAAGGTGTAATTGCTGAAAAGTAATATACTAACGACGCAGATTAGCAGCCTGGGAAAGCATCTCGTCCGCCGCTGTAATACCCTTTGAATTAAACTCATAGGCCCTCTGAGCTATTATAAGATTAACCATCTCTTCCACTATATTAACATTTGATGACTCCAAGTAGCCTTGCAACAACGTTCCCAAACCCTGATTGCCAGGATAATCTATAATCGGCTCTCCGGAGGCATAGGTTTGAAGATACAGGTTGTTGCCTATCCGTCTCAGACCCGCTGGATTTATAAAACGGGCGAGTTCAATCCTACCAATTTCCTCCGCGTATGTTGAGTTTTGCCTTATCACCGTTACTGTTCCATCTGGACCTATACCCACGGAAACAGCATCCTGCGGAACTATGATTTCGGGATCTATGGGATATCCTTCGGAGTTTACTATCCTTCCTTCCTGATCAATCCTCAATTGACCGCTCCTTGTGTAAGCTATAGTTCCGTCGGGCAGTATCACCTTGAAAAATCCGTCTCCCTGAATAGCTATATCAAGTTGATTTCCCGTTTGTACAATATTGCCCTGGGTAAATATACCGTAGGTATCAGATATATAAACACCGAGTCCTATCTGGAATCCTGACGGATTTCTGGTAATCGGTGAGGTGGGAGCACCAGGATCCCGTATGGTCTGATACAAAAGCTCTTGAAAGGTCGGTCTCATCTTCTTATAACCCACCGTGCTTACATTAGCCATGTTGTGGGATATAATGTCCAGATTTGTTTGCTGGGCTGTCATGCCGGATGCTGAAGTCCACAACGCTCTGAACATACTACACCCTCCTTCTCCTTAGCTATCGGATGGGAAAAGAATTATTTTAATTCTAACTTAAATATACACCGCTCCTTCCCCTGCGCTTGACATTCGGTTTCTTTCACCTCAACATCTTTCCCCAGAAGTTCGCCGAGAAACCCTTTAAAAAAGGACGCCATAGGTCTGCACACGGGCTTATCGCTTTTACCTACCGCCTCAACAAGTATTGAGCCTTCTATGTATATCTCCATACTGCCTATGCTGTATTCAAAGAGATCTATCATACGGGATGACTCCGCTATAACGGAAAGGAATCTTAAAGCATCTTCAAAGATATCCGTATAAACCCCGTATCTTTCCTTAAGCGTAACAGCTCCCTTTTTACCACCGTATTCTGCTGCTTTCCTTACAACCATGTCAGCCCCGAATTTGGATAGCTTCATTATCTCCCTGTATCCGTCAATCAGGGCATCCCTGTGGATTAAGACCGACTCCCTTTCTATTGCTTCCGCTATTGCTCTAAGTGTACTTTCCATCTCATCACCTGCCCGTTATCATTTTACCTTACCAATATTTTATCTAAAATTTACAATATGAATATATTTTCCCCCTCCTTTATCCGAAAGGTTATAAATTTTTACAACAAGTTCGTCAGCCTCCTCGTGATGCTTACCATTCCCATAATAATTTTCACCCTTGTAATGGCGGTTATAATCATTATCTTTGATCTCCGTTATTTTGTAACCCATTTTACAGAAGAGCTAACCCACAGGGATAAGGAAGCCTTCAAATACCTGATAATAAATGTGCTTAACTTCTTTGTTCTTGTTGAGCTGTTCAGGATGTTTCTTGATGTTATTGAGTATCAGAGATTAAGGAAGAGACAGATGATTGAGGCGGGTATTATATTTGTACTGAGGGAAATAATCATATCCCTGTTCAGTCAAAAGTTTGACTTCCTTCACATAGCGGGATTCTCTATACTTCTGCTTTCTTTGGCAGTAGCCTTTGTTCTCATGAATAAAATGGCAAGAGAGGGAACGGTAACATACAAATGGAAACCTATAAAGGGAGAAAAACAGGAGAAGATAAAAAAGATATACCGATCTATAATGAAAGGCTCGGGCCAGAATGAAGGACAGGTTCATTGAATCCGATCGCTGGATGGCGATATTTAATCCATTAAAAATATTTCACCTTGAAAGCTGGCAGAGGGGAGAGATTGAAGATATACCAGACCATCTGAAGGAGCCGGATGTTTTATATTACGATACCTCCACCCTAACCCGTATCCCTCCCCGTCTGAAGCGTACCTTTATAGAAAAGGAATTCTACTTCCTTAAAAATACCGATCTTTATACCCTTAACCTGATTCAGAGAAAAAGCTTTAAACACGGGTATCCCCCCTCAAGCGGTGCTTTGCTTATGTTTGCATTAGAGTACTATAGAATTTTAAACCACAAGAGGAAAGAAACGGTTAATTTAAAACCCTACTATAAACATCACAGAAATCTTCTTTTGTTTATTAATAAAGGGGAACAAACCTACAAGGGAATTTATAGCTTTTTAAGTGAAAATAGAGAAAGAAGAATAAGCATACTGACAGAAGAGATATGGTTTGATTACATAAAAGATCTTGAACTGTCGGTTAAAGAGGGTATAGTCTATCTGCTGATTGCGGAGCTTAGTAATAAAAATTTCCAGACGCACAGCGGTAGGATAGCAAGGGATATAATTGCCAAGCTTTCAAAAGATACGGTTACCCTGATGAAAAAATTTAAACCCTACGGTCCTCTACCCTTTGATTTTCTTAAAGTATTTATGGAAGAGTTCTCAAAGCTACCCAGATGGATGATTGATTACGGATATCAGATGAGCAGGCTTGATATAATTGAGAAAGACATAATCCTTCTTAAAACTCTGTTTCCCCTCTCTTTGAAGTTTGAGGTTGAACACAGGGGATTTATAAGGATATTGTTTCCTGGCGATTCAAACAGTACGAGTAACACAGGGGGAGCGATATTAAGGGGAAGTGAGAGTATAAAAAGGCTTTCAAAAACGTCCATGAGAAAGCTTGAACTTCTGCTTGAAAGGGAAAGAGAAAGAATAAATACACTGCAGGGCAGAAAAATAAACAATGCAAGAATAGGAATTGAAATACCCGCAAAAAGAGGAAAAATCTTCAAAAAACTGAAGGAAACTCCCCTTCCCGCTATTCACTTTATAATGCTACTTGATATATCTTTATCGGTAAAAAAGGGTAACCATATCCAGTTTCTCCTCGGCGTATTTAACTTAGTAAAGGACTCCCTTGAAAATTCAGGAATACCCTTTACCTTCCTTCTGTTCAACGACAATATATACACCGCAGAAAATATAAAGGAAGAGAACATAGGAAGCTTTATTAAAGGAAAAACTAATGTTGAAAAGGCTATAAGGGAAGCTGTAAGTTGTGCAAGAAAACTATCAAAGAATACAAAAAGCATCATCCTTATTTTTACGGACGGAGAACCTACGACAGGACTTAAAGGAATTGCCTTAAGGGACTTTATAAGAATGCAGAAAAGGTTAATCCCCATAATAGGAATAGGATTGAAAGGTGTAAGTAAGGTGAGATTCTATTTTGAAGAAACGGGTCTGGAGATAGAAGATTTATCCCGATTACCCTTCCTGCTTGTGAATACGATTGAAAAACAGATCAGAAGATCAACTCCGCTAAGTGTATGATGTCATTCATATCCTTTACCACTTTTTCTATTCCGAGATGCGGATTATCAACCTTTACGGAAATATCATAAAGGGCGGGGGAACTTTCAATATATTCCGCATACTCCATCGCACGTTCCCTATCACCGAGTGCTAAGTTAACAAGACTAAGCAATAGATATTTCTCTTTTGAATCTTCAGACAACAACAACCACTTTGAAGCCTCAAGATATTTAAATTCAAGTATGTACCTGACCCCTATCCAAAAGTTATCCTTTTCCTTTATATCACTCTTAAATAACTTTCTTTCTCCCCTTAAAAGGAATATCCTCAGCTTGAGCTTCATACTATAAGGGGCTTTAAATCTATTCCCTCGTCCTCTTTAAAACCCGCCATTATATTCATATTCTGAACAGCCTGCAGTGAAGCTCCTTTACCCAAATTGTCAATAGCACTTATTATCGTATAAATACCCGTTCTCCTATCATATAAGGGACATATAAGGGCATAGTTCGTACCCCTTACCCAGGATATATGGGGCGGTTCCTTCAAGACCTTAACAAACTTTTCCCCCTCATAAACGGATTTAAAAAGTTCAAACACATCGTTTACAGCCTCACCTTTAACATAAACGGTTGATATCATCCCTCTTGATACGGGGATTACAGAAGGAACAAACCTTATAGATACGTTTACTCCCAATCTTCTTATAACATCCTCCATCTCTGGTGTATGTCTGTGCTTTAACGGAGAATATACAAAAGCATCACCGAACATTTCGGGAAAGTGAAATACCTGCCTTGTTTTCCTTCCAGCACCGCTCACACCGGATACTGCATGAACTACGATATCTTTAATTTCTATCCTTTCTTTTATAAAAGGATAAAGGGCAAGAAGGGTTGCGGTAGGATAACATCCAGGATTTGCAACAAGATGTGCATTCTTTATATCTTCCCTGAATATCTCCGGCAAACCGTACACAGCCCTTTCAAGAAGATAAGAATACTCATGCATAAAGTTGTAGTATTCCTCATACACCTTTTTATCCCTTATCCTGTAGGCTCCAGAAAGATCAATAACTTTGAAACCCCTGCTTAGTAAAGAAGGCACGAGGGTTAAAGAAACTTCATGGGGAGTACACAGAAAAACTACATCCGTATTAGGGTCCACATCCTCCGATATATAAAGATCTGCTATACCTTCCGCCAAAGTAATAGGTATAACATCACTGAGTTTCTTTCCTTTATCTGTTCGTGAAACTACGGATGTAATCCTTACCTTCTTATGGGAAACCAGAACCCTTAAGAGCTCTATTCCGGTATAACCTGTAACACCTACAAGTGATACTTTTAACGCTTGCTCCACCTATACTTAGCCCTTGCACCCATCTGACCGTACTTCTTCCTCTCCTTCTTACGGGCATCCCTTGTAAGCAATCCCGCTTTTTTAAGGGACGGTCTTAAATCTGGATTGTAATTCACCAAAGCCTTAGCAATTCCGTACATTATGGCTTCCGCTTGACTTGATATACCTCCGCCCTCTACGGTAGCGTATATACCGAATTTGCCTTCAAGACCTACAACTTTAAAAGGTTTCAGCACCTTGTTAAACAATGTTTCCCTTTGAAGGTAATCCTTTAAATATCTTTCCTTACCGCTGTCCTTTGCCTTAACAATCATCTTATCAGTGTCCTTAAGAAGCCATACCCGTGCTACGGAAGTTTTTCTTTTACCCGTTCCGTAAAAGGAATTCTCGGGGGTTATTGTAAAATCCTTTAACTTGTTCATACATTAACCTCCAACATCTTGGGCTTTTGAGCCTGATGGGGATGGGAACTTCCCCTGTATATCTTAAGTCTTTTTAACATTCTGTGACCGAGTTTATTTTTGGGAAGCATCCTTTTAACTGCAAGCCTCAATACTTCTTCCGGTTTGTTCTCAAGCATCCATTTCAATGATCTCTCCTTTAATCCTCCCGGATATCCAGAATGTCTGTAATAAATTTTTTGATCAAGCTTTTTACCCGTTACCCTTATCTTCTCCGCATTAATGACTATAACAAAATCACCGCAATCTACATCGGGCTGATAATAAACCTTATGTTTTCCCCTTATGATCTTCGCTATCTCAGAGGCAAGCCTTCCCAGTATTTTGCCTTCCGCATCCACAACCCACCATTCTCTGTGAACTTCGTGAGGTTTAACTCTGTATGTTTTCATCCTTACTCTCCTTTTCAAGTAGCACAATATTTTATTACTTTTTACCTATATAATCAAGAGTGTTGACCCTTGATCCGTCCATAGCTCTTATCTCAAACCTTATATGGCAATCATCGGTTGCAAACCTTCTGCCCACCCTTCCTATGACTTCCCCTTTCCTAACCCTTTGATCCTCTTTAACAAGTATCTCGCTGTTATAGGCATAAAGGGTCATAAAACCTTTATGTTCAAGAATAACAAGATTTCCATAATTACTCATGCCGTCTCCCGCATACATTACCCTTCCGTCCTCCACCGCTTTAACCTCCGTACCGCAGGGTGCATAAATGTTTATGCCGTGAGAAGCCCTTTCAACTTTACCGTTGACGGGCAACAGATCAAGTTTAACCTTAGGAATAACCGCAGGTATAACCACCGTTTCCTTTACAGGTATCCGCAACCTCTGACCCACCCTTATACGGGTTGATTTAAGTCCGTTGATCCTCATTATCCTTTTATAGGGAACACCAAACTTCCTGGCTATTTTTATAAGTGTATCTCCTCTTCTTACCCTGTATGTAACATAAGTATATACAACCTTTCTTTTACCGCCCTTCTTTACAACCGGGATCTTTAAAAGCTGACCCACATAAATCCTGCTTGATCTTAACCTGTTTACCCTTTTAAGGGTTTTCACGGAAACCCGGTACTTCTTGGCTATCTCCGATAAGGTATCTCCTCTTTTTACCCTGTAGTAAATATAGGATGTGTATTTCTTTTTATACTTCTTAGTTTTTTTCTTCTTAACCGGTATGCATATACGCTGACCTATCTTCAGGTACTTCCCTACTCGCGGATTAGCTCTTCTTAACTTCCTTATACTTATACCTTCCCTTTTGGCAATCTTCCACCACGAATCACCCCTCCTAACCTTGTAATACTTACACTCCTTAGCAAATATCTCCTGCACCGAAATAAGACTAATAGCGAATATCAAAACTACCAGTACTCTCAACAAACCCCTCCTTCACTATGTGAATAGACTTAACATCAGCAAGGGGAGGACCTTCCATAAGATCTTTAATGAAGTACCACAACACTTCATCGTCTCCCGTAACATAAACCTCAACCCTTCCGTCCGGTAGGTTCCTTACCCATCCAGAAAGACCGTAGCTGTCAGCCACCCTCTTTGTAAAGTTCCTGTAACCTACACCCTGAACCCTACCTTCAACAAAAATTCTGAGGGCAGTCATGTTTAATATAATAATTCTATTATGTTGTCGGAAGATTTGATAAACATTCTTGCATGCCCGAGATGTAAGGAAAGCCTTAAATACATAAAGGATGAAAATATACTCGTGTGTAAGAAATGCAACATATTTTTTGAAATTAGGGAAGGTATTCCTATCCTCCTTCCCGATGCGGGAAAACCTCTGAAAGAATAAGTTTTAACAACTCATCCCTGTTATCCGCGGAAAGGTCCGCCCCTATATCCGCACTATTTTGAACTTCCCTGTAGTGTATAAGTTTACAGGGTTTACCGTATATCTTCCTGTAAAAATAAACCATCTCCCCATCAGCGGGTGTATCACCTATGTAAATGAAACTATCAATACCAAGCATTTCAACAGCCATGTGAAGAGGAAAAGGATTGGGTTTCCTCAGAAAGGAATCATTTATATCATCTTCATCAACTATAACATCAAAAAATCCCTTAAGATTAAATTTGTTTAAAGCATACTCAAGATCTTCCCTCGGTCTTCCCGTAACTATACCAAGGGGCACATTCAATCCTTTAAGCTCTTTGAAAAAACCTTCATCCAGAAGGAGCCTCTCCCTGTCCCTCAAACTTCTGTAAATATCTTCAAAAACATTGACAAGCTCATTATAGTCAACACTTATTCCCCTTTCCTTCAAAAGTTCGTATGTTGCATCCCAGTCATTGTTTATGGATCTTTCGTATTTAAACCTTCTTATATAATCCTTGCTTATATCTTCGGAAGAAAAATATTTGAAAGTTTCCGCAATGGCGGAGTGATAAGAATCCCTTACATCCACTATAACACCGTCAACATCAAAGATTATACCGTACATACTCAGGACTTTTTTGCCACTATATCACCCGCGGTTGTGGAAAGCAGGTACTTTATAAACTGATTTGCAAGAAAACTTATACTGTTATCCTTCGGATAAATTATATAAAAGTTACGCTTGGCATCAAAACCGTTTATCCTGACGGGTACCACATCCCCCCTCTCCACATACCTTTCAACCACACCCCTTGAAAGGAAGGATGCACCGTAACCGCTTCTTACCATATTAAGTATGGTTCTTATACAGTTAACCTCTATCTTTATGTTAAGCTTATCACAGGAAATACCCAATTTCTCTAAAGCAACCTTGACTATCCTCCTTGCCTCAGAATTACCTTCCCTCATGATGAGATCTATGTTGTACAACTCCTCCGGTTCTATCTCACCCCTCTTGGCTACCTCGGAATCGGGATGGGTGAAAAATACTATCTCATCCCTTAACCATGCTATGCTTGAAAATTTGGATGACGGCTCCTTTTCAACTATACCCATATTTATAATGCCAGAAGATAGAGCATCCTCAACCTGATTGGAGTTACCTACAAACATCTTTATGGTTATGCTCGGAAGCTGTTTGTGAAAACTTGTTATAAGCTCGGGTATCTTGTACTCGGAAAAGGAAGCACTGACACCTATGAAGAGGGTGTCTTTTATATCCTTCTTTATCTTTGTTATCTCCTCAACGAGTCCCTCATAGCTTGATAGGAGCGACTTAGCCATTTCGTGTATCCTCTTACCCTCCTCCGTAAGTACCATCCTACCACCCTGTCTTTGGAATAACCTTGCACCTATTATCTTCTCAAGGGACTTTATCTGCTGGGTTACTGCGGGCTGAGTTATATAAAGGATTTCCGACGCCTTGGAAAAACTCCCCAGCTCCGCAACTATTACAAAAGTCTTAAGCTTTACTATATCTATCATCAGATATTTTTATTATAAGCTTTACTTTTTACAATTACAAGTAATTTTTATATGGCAATATTAAGATATTCCAACTTTACCTCACCCCGAGGATCTTATGAATTTGCGGAATGACCTTCAAGCTGTAGCCCCTTTTAATAAATTCATCCTGAATGTTTATAGCCTTTATTATCATCTCCTTTCTGTTATTTTCGGGTTGGAGTATAACAAGACCTTTTTCAACAAAGGGTTTGAACTCCTTTCTTTCAAGAACGGAAGCGTCAAATCTTTCATCTATAACGAATTTTAGCTCATTAATAAAATCTATAAGCCTTTCATCAATCCTGAAACCCGCCTCTTCCTTGGGTGAACACGAAAGGTAAATCTTATCAAGTAACTCTTCCATACCCTCTATCCAGAGGGTACCGTTGGTTTCTATCTGAACGAGATAATTTTCTTCAATAAGTAAAGCACACAGATGTTTTATGTTCTGTTCGGTAAAGGGTTCTCCTCCCGTTATAACAACATGTCTGCATCTATATTTTGAGATGTGCCGAAATATATCCTCTATATCCATCTTTCTTTCAACAAAACTTAGGGATGAGGGTTGATCACACCACGGGCATCTTATATTGCACCCCTGAATTCTTACAAACACACACGGGGACCCGACAAGAAAACCTTCGCCTTGAATAGATTTATATATTTCGTTTATATTCAGAGCAACGGTTTTTCCAATTTCATCTCGTAGCATTCTATAATATCACCGACCTTTATGTCATTAAAATTCCTAAGTTTGATACCGCATTCATAACCTTTTGCAACCTCCTGTACATCCTCTTTGTATCTTCTTACATTCTCTATCTCACCGTCGTATATAACAACCCCGTCCCTTATAAGCCTTGCCTTCGCATTTCTAACAATTTTTCCGTCAAGAACATAACAACCAGCTACCGTACCCGCCCCCTTTATCTTAAAGGTAGCCCTAACTTCCGCACTACCCAAAAGAACTTCCTTTTCAACTGGCTCAAGTAAGCCTTCCATAGCCTTTTTGATATCATCTATGACCTGATAAATAACAGAGTACAATCTTAGGTCAACCTTCTCCCTTTCCAGCACCTCCCTAACCTTCGGATCCGGTCTCGTGTTAAAACCTATGATTATTGCATTGGTTGCCTTTGCCAGCATAACATCGTTCTCGGATATGCCTCCTACCGCACCGTGTATAACCCTTATGTTCACCTTTTCGGTAGAAAGCTCGTCAAGAGATTTCTTTATTGCCTCCAATGACCCTATGGTATCCGCTTTTATTATCACATTTAGTTCCTTTATATCACCCTCTTGAATTTTCTTAAACAACTCCTCAAGTTTGAAACCCGTAACCACCTTCTGTTCTTTCTTCTCCCTTCTCTGTTCCGCAATCTGCTTTGCCTTCTTTTCACTCTCAACTACAACGAGCGTATCACCAGGATCAGGTAAATCTTCAAACCCAAGGATTTCAACGGGAGTTGATGGGGGAGCTTCTTTAAGCCTTTCACCCCTGTCATTGAACATTGCCCTAACCCTTCCGTAGGTTGCACCCGCAACGAATATATCGCCGACCCTGAGTGTACCTTCCTGAACTATAACCGTTGCTACAGGACCCCTATGTCTATCAAGCTTTGATTCTATAACCGTACCCTTTGCCCTTTTTGTGGGATCCGCCTTAAGCTCAAGTATATCCGCAAGCAGTAGTATCATCTCAAGAAGCTGATCAACATTCTGACCGGTCTTTGCTGACACATCAACAAATATGGTATCACCGCCCCAATCTTCGGGAATGAGACCGTGTTCCGAAAGCTCCCTTCTTACCTTCATGGGATCCGCATTCGGCTTATCTATCTTGTTAACTGCCACTATTATGGGTACATTGAAAGCCTTCGCATGGTTTATTGCCTCAACAGTTTGAGGCATCACACCATCATCCGCTGCAACAACAAGCACTGCTATATCCGTTACCTTAGCTCCCCTTGCCCTCAAACTTGTAAAGGCTTCATGCCCCGGAGTGTCAAGAAATGTTATCTTCTTGCCATCGGGAGTCTCCACCATATAGGCTCCTATATGTTGAGTTATACCGCCCTTTTCCTTCGCTGCTATGTTTGATCTCCTTATGGTATCAAGAAGTGTGGTTTTACCGTGATCAACATGACCCATTATTACAACTATGGGGGGTCTCGGTTGTAGATTCTCCGATACCGTTTCCTCCTTTTCAATTTCTTCCTTTTCTTCCTCTTCCTTTTTCACTTCCGCAAGATACCCGTACTCCTCCGCTATCTCCACCGCCACATTAGGATCCACACCCTGATTTATGGTAGCAAGGATACCCCTTTTTAAAAGCTTGGCTATTATATCGTTAGGCGACACATCCAACATATCCGCCAACTCCCTGACCGTTATAACTTCCGGAATTGTAAGTATTTTTATTTCTTCCTCCTCCTTCTTTTTTTCTATCTTTTTCTCTACCTTCTTCTCCTTTTTTTCTTCTTTAACTTCCTCCTTTTCTTTCTTTTCCTCCTTAATCTCCCGTTCTTCCTTCCGTTCCTCCTTAACCGCTACAGCCGTCTCCTCCTTCTTTTCCCTCTCCTCCGCCTTTTTTTCCTCTTTCTCCTTTTCCGCCTTTACCCTATCCTGGAAAGTTTCATATACTATATTCAACTCTTCCTCGGAAAGATATGCAAAGTTAGATTTTTTCTTAAACCCCCACTCGCTCAGTACATTATTTATCTCCTTAACCGAGACATTAAGCTCTTTTGCAACCTCTTGCATTCTTTTTTTACTCAAAGTATTCACCTCCTATAGAAGGAATATTATAATAAGCTTTTAATTGCTTTTTTCCAATGGAAAAGCTGATATGTACTTTCAATGTTAACTCAATAAGGGCAAGGAAGGATCTCACCTTAGAGTGGCTCAAAAGGTCAGATATAGACATCCTGTGTCTCCAAGAATTGAAAGTTGATAATGATAACTTCCCTTACAAAGAATTTGAAAGTATAGGATACAAGTGTTATGTAAATGGTCAAAAGACCTACAACGGTGTTGCGATATGTTCAAAGGTGGAACTGAATAATGTGAAAATGGGTATGGGTGATGAATACTTTGACAGGCAAAGCAGGATAATAAGGGGAGAATACGGAGATATAAAAATAATAAATGTATATATGCCTCACGGTGATGTAAGGGGATCGGAAAAGTTTTATTACAAGCTTGAATTTTATAAAAAATTTCTTGAGTTTTTGGATTCGGAATACTCACCCACAGATAAGATATGCCTTCTTGGTGATTTTAATGTTGCCATAGAAGATATTGATGTTTATGATCCGGAACTACTCAAGGATACCATAGGCACGATGAAGGAAGAGAGGGAAGCCTTTTCTTCAATTCTCAAGTGGGGATTTATTGATGCTTTCAGATACTTGTATCCCGACAAGATTCAGTACACTTGGTGGGATTATATAGGGGGAAAGATATGGAAAAATCAAGGCATGAGAATAGACTATATACTCCTGACTGAACCTTTGCTAAAACACCTTAAAGACATCTGGGTTGACCTCTGGCCGAGAAGGAGAAGAACACCAAAGCCCTCCGACCATGCTCCGCTTATAGGAAAGTTTGAAGTTTAGAGCACTTACTAAAGACTTATAATTTAAAGGCATGAAGGAGATTATCTTTGCACTGCTTTCTGCGATAGTTTGGGGTACCGCTCCCCTTCTGTTCAAGCTCGGATTGAGGGGTTCAATATCCCCCCTCGCAGGAATACTTATCCATAATGCAACCGCAACCCTTTTTGCCCTTATAGCAATCCTTTTTACAAGGAGCAGTTTTTCTTATCCCCTTAAAGACATACTCATAGTCTCCTTCGGCGGTTTTGTATCGGGATTTATAGGCTTGCTACTTTATTACAAAGCCCTAAAGATAGGGGATGTGTCCATAGTAGCCCCTATTGCCGCATCCTCGCCCTTATGGGCAAGTCTTTTCGCCTTTGTATTTCTCGGCGAATCAATGAACGCCTATAAGATAACGGGAAGTTTACTTATCTTTGCGGGTATAACCCTTCTCTCCTTATCAAAATAAAGTTTATGCTATACTAATAAAATCCATGATAAGGGTTGATATAGTTACACCCAAAGGATTGGCTTTTTCAAAGGATGTCAATTCCGTAAATATACCGACCGTTGAGGGAGAAGTGGGAGTATTGGAAAATCACATGTATATGTTGACACTTTTAAAACCGGGGCTTGTCTATTTTGATGGAAATGATAGGGACGGAATAGCGGTAACCTACGGTATAGTGGATATAACACCTAAGAAGGTAATAATACTGAGCGAAGAAGCCTACGAGATGGGTGAAATTGATGTGGGCAAGGCTAAGCAGGAGTTTGAAGAGGCAGTTAAAAGGCTGGCAACAGCCCAAACCCTTGAGGAATTCACGGAGTGGGAGAAGATAAAGGAAAAAGCCCAAGCACTTATGACCATAGCGTCAAAGAGATAAGATTTTTTGACAGAAAACTCGTATTTAAACAACCAAAGTTTCATAGAATTTCCGTTGATCTTGTTATATTCATATCAAAGCTCAAAGGTATAAAAAGGAAAAGCAAGGTAATAGATCTCGGGGCGGGTTTCGGCTTTCTTTCTATTACGGTAGCTAAGATCTACGGTTGCAGGGTGTACGCAATAGAAAGGGATCCCCTCCTGTACAACCTTCTTGAATACAACATAACCGTAAACGGTCTTACGGATAAGATAGTACCCATAAAAGGAGACATAAGAACAATAGAAAGTTTGATTGAAAAAGCTTACTTTGACACATGTTTAATTAACCCACCTTTTTATCAAGGTCCCAGCGGTAACATCGCACGTACAGAAGATGACACAAAGCTTCACCATTTTATTAGAGCATCTTCCTACGCTGTAAGGGACGGCGGTTATGTAAACATATTTTTTATTCCCAACAGACTTTATGAGCTTTTCATAGAGCTTAACAGAAACAATATCCATCCCTTTTATCTAAGCTTACTTTATCCGAAAATAGGAAAAAGACCCAAGAGGGTAATAGTTGTATCCCGTAAAAATGTTAAGGGTTTACTTGAGTTTGATGAACCCTTTTTTATAAATACGGATAAAAGCTATACTTATCAAACTATTGAAACATTAAAAGGACTGAGTAGCAGGTTATAGTTTATAATAAATATCCCATGAGATTGCCAGAAAAGCTTGTGGAACGTATAGCAGATCGTATCATCGGAGAGTTAACTCAGGAAAAACTTCTTGAAATAGAGGATGAATATACCTTCAGAAAAAAAATTATAGGTATATTTAAGAAGGCGGAAGAGGAAGAAAGGCAACTTGATGAAAAAGTAAAAGAAATCTTAAGAGAAAAAATGGATCTGCTTAAGGAAACAAGCCTTGATTTCAGAAGTGCCTTTAACGCGGTAAAGGCAAGATTGGCTGAGGAAATGAACATAAACATCTCAAGAAGGGAAAGGATGAATCAGATAGCTAACATGATAAAAAATCTTATAATGGAAGATGAAACGGTTGAAATATACGATGAACCCTTTGTTATAAGAAAAAGGATAGCGGAGATACTTAGGGAAGCGGTAAGGGAAGAAGAGGATATAGAAAGGGAAGTAAGGGAGAGGATAAGATCTTACTCAAGGAATATACTGGAAGGAACACCCGAATGGAATCACCTTTACAGAAGGATATACGAGGATGTGTTAAAAAGGAGAGGTCTCCTTTAGATCACTCAACAGTAACCGTTTTTGCAAGATTCCTCGGTTGGTCCACATCAAGACCCAGTTTGTTCGCTATATAGTAAGCGATAAGCTGAAGGGGAACCGTTGTAAGTATGGGAGTGAGATCTTCCTCTATCTCAGGTACACCTATGAAGTCCTTTGATTTTTCCTTCAAAACCTTATCACCTTCCGTACCTACGGAAATAACTACTCCCTTCCTTGCAAGCACCTCTTCCACATTTGCAAGGATCTTATCATATACCCTGTCCTTGGGAGCAACAACGACCACAGGCATTTTGCTATCAATCAAGGCAATGGGACCGTGTTTCATCTCACCAGCGGGATAACCTTCCGCGTGAATGTACGATATCTCCTTTAGTTTCAATGCACCCTCAAGGGCTATGGGATAACTTAAATATCTTCCCAAGTAAAGGAAGTTTTTACTCTCAACATACTTCAGGGCTATATCCTCAATCTCCTTAGCCTTTTCAAGTATGCTTTCCACCTTAGGTCTTATGTTTATAAGTCTTTCATAAAGCTCTTCCTTTTCCTCAAGTCCGTAAACCGCCAGCATATAAAGGGCTACGAGTTGTGCGGTAAATGTCTTTGTCGCAGCAACACCTATCTCTGGACCCGCATGGGTGTATAGGGTAAAGTCTGACTCCCTTGCTATGGAACTGCCAAGTACATTTACTATAGATAAAACACTCGCTCCCTTTTCCTTAACACCCTGAATGGCAAACTTAGTATCCGCAGTTTCCCCCGACTGTGATATAGCTATCACAAGATCATTCTCATCAATCGGGTAATGACCGCTCCTGAACTCTGAAGCATAAGCTACTTCAACGGGAACACCCGTATACTTTTCAATCCATATCTTACCCACAAGACCTGCATGGTAAGAGGTACCGCAAGCTATTATTATTATCCTTCTGTAATCTTTTAAATTTATAAATATCTCACTCTCCTGTGATATAAAACCGCTTATAGTATCACTGATGGATCTGGGCTGTTCAAAGATCTCCTTGAGCATAAAGTGTTTAAATCCGCCCTTCTCCGCGGAGACTATATCCCACTGAACGAGCATAAAATCCTTTGTAAGAGGATTACCTTCAAAATCATATATGTTTATACCCTCCGGGGTAACATCCACAACCTCTCCGTCACTTAAAGGTATAACCTTACGGGTATAGGGTAGGATTGCGGGTATGTCGGATGCAAGAAAGTTTTCGCCCTCACCTATACCTATAACAAGAGGGCTTCCTTCCTTAACTCCCGCTATTCTGCCCGGCTCATGTTTTGTAATTACCGCAAAGGCAAAAGCACCCTTAAGCTTCTTAACGGTTTTAAGAACCGCCTCCAAAAGATCTCCCTTGTAGCTGAGGGCTACAAGATGGGCTATAACCTCCGTATCCGTATCGGACTTTAAGCTTATACCCTTTGATTCAAGTTCCTTCCTCAGTTCAATGTAATTCTCTATTATCCCGTTGTGAACAACTGCAAATTCTCCCTTTTCATCGGTGTGGGGGTGCGCATTTTCTTCCGAAGGTTCGCCGTGGGTTGCCCATCTCGTATGACCTATACCCGTGGTTCCTTTAAGGGGCATACCCCACAACTTTCTTACCAGCTCCCTTATCTTACCAACCTTCTTCTCTACAACGACCTTACCGTTTTCAATTATTGCTATACCCGCTGAATCGTAACCCCTGTACTCAAGCCTCTCCAACCCTCCCAGCAGTACAGCTATCGCTTCACTCTTTCCTGTGTAACCCACTATACCGCACATAACACAGAATAATTATATTATTTTTGATGATGGTCTTTATTTTACTTTTAAAACTTTTAATATCAACCTCAATATTCGCTTCCGACCCCATCTTGGCATCGGTAATAGAAGGGGGGAATTTGGAAGACAGGGGTCTTTTGATTATAAAAACGAACACGGGAGTTTTTGCAGGCGGTTTCACCCTCTCCAACAATTTTTCCCACCTTACAGGAAGCTACAAAGGGGGTAAGGATATCTTCCTGATCAAATTCAACAACGATCTCTCGCAGGTTCAAAGGGGTATATATTACGGCGGAGCAGGTGATGAGGAAATATTTGATATAAAAACGGATACATCGGGGTACATATATGTCGCGGGTTATACATCCTCTTCGGAGGTATGCACGGGTACTTCTGTTAAAAAGGCACTTATTTTAAAATTAGACCAGGATCTTGATGTAATAAAAAAGCTGTGCTTAGGTGGATCACAAAATGCGGAAGCCAGAAAGCTTATAATTGACGGCTCTTACATTTATATCCTGGGTTCAACGGAAGGTCAAATAGGAAGTTACACGGGCTTTATCGGAAATTCGGATGTCTTTGTTGCAAAAGTTGATCTTAATCTGAATATACAAGATCTTATATACATAGGGGGATCGGGACCAGACAGGGGCTACGAAATTATAACCGACGGAACTTACCTTTATGTGGGAGGAATAACGGGTTCCTCGGACCTTGCTGGTGTATCAACAAGCTTCCAGACATCACTTAACGGTACAACCGATGCATTTATATCAAAGATAGACAAATCAAGCCTTTCACTCGTAAAAAGCACATACCTCGGAGGTTCCGGAGAAGAGGAGAGTATAAATCTTGCATACAGAAGCTCCGATCAGACCCTTATCATAATACTCGGTACACCGTCACCCGACCTGCCGATTATGGGAGGGGAAAATAAAAAAGGTTTAAATGATATATATGTAGCTGTCATAGACAAAAACCTTCAAAATCTTAGCGCATCAACTTACATAGGAGGGAGTAATGAAGAATTCCCTCAGGCGTTATCTTTGGACACATCGGAGAAGCTTTACATAACGGGTAAAACCCTCTCCCCCGACTTTCCCGTCCTTAATACTTCCGTACAGACAAGCTATCTCGGTAACGGCGATGTATTCATAATTGTCCTTAATCCAGATCTATCCCTGTCCGCCTCAACCTTCTTGGGAGGCAACGGTGAGGATATAGCCCACAGTATTTATATAAATGATTATATATATTTGACAGGTTATACATCCTCCTCAGACTTTCCCGTTAAAACAACAAGGATTATAGACAATCAAGGAAATGATATGTTTGTTGTATATATGACAAAATCCTTTAAAGGGGGAGGTAGCGGATTTACGGGGGGAGACGGGGAATTAAGTCAGCCGAGGAGGACAAGCACGGATAAAGGTTGCAGTACAACACCGTTAATACTGATACCCTTACTTCTCATACCATTCCTTAGACGCTTCCTTATCGGTAAATTATAATTTTATTACCATGAAGTATGAACCGGTTATAGGTTTGGAAATCCATGTTCAGATGGACACGGAAACAAAGATGTTCTGTTCCTGCCCTGTGGAATTCGGCAATGAACCCAATACCAATGTATGCCCCGTATGTCTCGGTATGCCCGGAAGCCTTCCGGTTATAAACAAAAGGGCGATTGAATATGCTATAAGGGCTTCCCTCGCCTTAAACTGTAAAGTTCATGAAAAATCCATTTTTGCAAGAAAGAACTATTTTTACCCCGATCTTCCCAAAGGTTATCAAATATCCCAGTACGAAATGCCCCTTGCAACCGACGGATATATTGAAATTGAAGGTAACAAAAAGGTAAGGATAAGGAGATTACACATAGAGGAGGATGCGGGTAAAAATATTCACGAGGGAGATAAAAGCTTTGTGGATCTCAACAGGGCGGGTACTCCCTTAATGGAGATAGTAACGGAGCCTGATATAAGATCTGCGGAGGAAGCAAGGATATTTCTTGAAACCCTCAGAAACATTATGAGATATACGGGCGTATCAAAGGCGGATATGGAAAAGGGACAGCTCAGGTGTGATATAAATGTATCCGTAAAGCACGTTGACTCCGAAGAGTTCGGAACGAGGGTTGAAATAAAGAATGTTAATTCCTTCAGGTTTGTACAGAAGGCGATAGAGTATGAGGTTGAAAGACAAATAAGTATTATAGAATCAGGGGGTAAGGTTGAACAGGAGACAAGAACCTTTGACCCATCAACGGGTAAAACATACACAATGAGACGCAAGGAAGAGGCGGAAGATTACAGATACTTCCCGGACCCGGATCTTCTGCCCCTTATTGTAAAGAGGGAATGGATTGAAGAGATAAGTAAAAATATGCCCGAGCTACCCCATCAGAGGTTTGAAAGGCTAATGAAAGAATACGGATTGGGTGAATATGAAGCCAAGGTCTTAACCAACATAAAGGAGCTAGGAGACTTTTTTGAAGAAGCGTTAAAGTCTTACAATGAACCCAAGGGTATAGTAAACTGGCTTATAAATGATCTTCAAGGTCTTTTAAAAGATAAGGGCATACCCATTGAGGAATCCCCCGTAAAACCCGAACATCTCGGAGAACTCGTAAAGCTCATTAAGGAAGGTACAATATCGTCAAAGATAGGGAAGGAAGTAATAAAAGATATGGTGGAGACAGGAAAGTCCCCATCTATTATAGTTGAAGAAAAAGGATTAAAACAGATAGCGGATGAATCCGCAATAGAAGGTATTGTCAAGGAGGTGCTTGAAAAATTCCCAGCGGAAGTGGAGAGGTTTAAAAACGGAGAAGAAAAGCTTATAGGCTTCTTCGTCGGACAGGTTATGAAGGCTACAAAGGGCAAGGCAAATCCCAAAATTGTAAACAGCCTTATAAGAAAATTGACGGGTGTTTCTTAAATGGAAGAGAAAGAATTTGACTATATGAATGTTATACCCCTTGTAGATATAATGTTGGTTCTTCTAACCATAGTCCTTACTACCGCAACCTTTATACACACGAATACGCTTCCCGTTAACCTTCCAGAAGCAAAGGGAGAAAAGGTAAAGGGTGATTCAAAGGCGGTAACTATTGTAATTGATAAGGAAGGAAACTATTATATGGGAAAAGAGAGGATAAGCCTCAGTGTATTAAAGGAAAGGTTGAAGGAACTCGGTAAAAAAACGGAGATAAGGATAAAGGCGGATAAGGATTCAAGATTAAACAGCTTCGTAAAACTCCTTGATACGCTAAGATCAGAAGGCTTTACCAATATATCCGTCTTGGTGAAAAAGAGGTAACCTCACTTTCCCCAAACTTCGTTTATAGTACTCTCCACCTCAACAGGCACTTTCTTCAATACATATCTTCCCGCATCCCTCATTGCTTTCTCAAGTATCTCCCTGACCCTTTCTCCATCCTCCTTCTTACACTCAACAACTATCTCATCATGAATAAGATTTACAACCTTTGCAGAAACGCCTTCCTTAGAGGAATACATATCAAAGAGTAGAACGGAAAGCTTTAATATGTCCGCCCCCGTTCCCTGAATGGGATAGTTGGTAGCATCGTTAAATGTATAAGCTACATAGGGTCTTCCGAGAAGGGTCTCACCCCTTACTTCCTTCTCCTCCCTAAGTTTCCTCTTTATCTCCTCGTGCCACCTTTTAAAGGAAGAAAAGTGTCTGAAGAATTTCTCCCTTATCGTTTCCGCCTCATCTATGGACATATCTATACCGTAACTTGACTTGGCATAAAGGGCAAGCCCCTTTGCTGATATGCCGTATATAAGACCGAAGTTGACAGCCTTTGCGGATTGTCTGTCTTCCTTTGTAACTTCCTCTTCCGGCTTTTCCAGGATTACGGAAGCGGTGTATGTGTGAAGGTCCTTACCTTCAACAAAAGCCTTAATCATCAAGGGATCACCCACATACTCCGCTGCTATCCTGAGTTCTATCTGGGAAAAATCCGCTATAACAAAGATATTGCCTTCTTCCGCCTTGAACAGATTTCTCATATCCCTCGGTATATTCTGAACATTCGGATTTGAACTGGACATCCTCCCCGTTACAGCACCTATCTGTTTAAACTCCGGATACACCCTCCTGCCCCTCAGATTGCTCCTTATCTCCTCTATCTTATCCGTATATTTCTTAAGCTTTCTTATTTCAAGGATATGATCTACCTCTTCATACCCCGCATATTCGGAAAGAACCTTATCATCGGTGGCTATGTTTCCCTTGGCGGTTTCGGGAAGATTAAACCCCCTTTCCTTTAAAAACCTACCCACCTGCTTAGGAGACATAGGATCTATCCTGTACTTGGTGATAAATCCTATTATCAACTTCTGTTTTTTTCTCTCAAGCTCCTTACCTATGGTCTCAATTTTATCTACATCAACGGGAAATCCGTTAAGTTCCAACTTTGCGACCTCTTTAACAAACGCCATCTCTATGATGGCAGCGGGGTTTTTAAGCCCGAACAATTTTGCGGTTCTCGTTTTAAGAAGGGGATGATCCATACTGTTTTCATTAAGCTTATCCCTCAATATGGGAAATAGGGATCTCAATACTTCAACATCAAGTGCTGCATACTCAACCTGACCCTTTGAAAGCACGGGGCTTGCCCAATTTGAAAGCTGATAGGATTTATCCATATTAACACCGAGAAAACTGTAAGCAAGATAGGCAAGGGAGTGTTTATCCTTTCTCAAAAGTTGGCTTGCTATCATGGTGTCAAAGGTGGCAAGGGGAAATATACCGTACTTTGCAAGATATTTAAGATCAAATTTGAGGTTGTGTCCTACAATACCTCTGTCCTTTAACAGACTCCTTATTATTTCCACACCCTCGGGTACTTCAAAAAGATCTATAACAAAGATATCCTCATCGTTACCTACCTGTATAAGCCTTATATCCCTGTCCGTAGTTTCCGTATCAATGTAGAGAATAGGAGATTTTGCTAAAGAGCTGATAACATCCCTAAGGGTAAGCCTGTCCGTTACATACTCGTATTTCATCTATAGTATTCTTTTTTCCTGAATATATTTATAAGATAAAATCCCGCAAGAAATCCGCCAATATGGGCATACCATGCAACCCCACCGTATCCTATGAAGGGCAATGTTACTATACCGTTTACTATCTGAACGAGGAACCAAAGGCTTATAAAGATTATGGCGGGTATTTCAACAAAGGTTGCAAAGAAGAAAACGGGAACGAGAGCCAGGACTCTCGCATGGGGAAACAATCTCATATAAGCCCCCAAAACACCACTTATAGCACCGCTTGCTCCCACCATGGGAACTTCCTTTCCACCGAATATACCGCTTATAAGCATTTGAAGTCCTGCAGCTCCAAGACCGCATAGAATATAGAAGGCTATATATCTGGCTCTACCGAGTTTATCTTCCACGTTGTCACCGAAGATCCACAAGAACCACATGTTTCCTATAAGATGCATCCAGCTACCGTGTAGAAACATGTGGGTAAAAAGGGAGTAAGGTCTCTCAAATACCTCGGAAGGAACCAACCCATACTTTCTTATAAAAGCCTCAAATTCATTTAAATAACCTGGTACAAAGGCGGGCACGGGTCCCTTGGGCATTAAAGACCATTCGTACAACCATATTACTGTGCATATAGCTATTATGCTTACATTTACTATAGGGAATCTACTTGAAGGATTGACATCCTTAATGGGGATCATTGCTTTCCTGCTAAAATTGTAACATAGTTTAGGAAACATGAAAGAACAGGAAAGATACAGAAAGTTGGCGGAAAAAGCCCAAAAGGTAGAGGGTGCAAATATAGATTTTGTCTTGCTTGATTTAAAGCCTAAGTGGATGAAGTGCAGGAGGACAAAAAGACTCGTATTCCAATTTCATAGACTCGGTAGCAAAGAAGGGGAGGCAAAGTGTGGTTATGTTACAGATGAGTATCAAATCCTTCCTGACAGGCAAGAAAATCTTGTTATAACCCAAGTAAACATGCTCCTGGGTGGTTTGGGTTTACAGGTTTTCTTTGATCTATGTCCCGATTGTTTCAACAACTTAAATAAATGCAGACCCATAGAGGAGTAAGGGATGAAGATAGGTATATTTGACTCAGGAATAGGTGGTCTTACGGTTCTGAAGGCAATAAGGGAAAGGTATGACAAGGTTGATATAGTGTATCTCGGAGATACCGCAAGGGTACCCTACGGAACTAAGTCAGCAGAGACGGTCATAAGATACAGTATTGAATGCAGTAACTTTCTCATTGATAAGGGAATAGATCTGCTTGTAGTAGCCTGCAACACCGCATCCTCTTATGCGCTCAATACATTGAAGAACGACCTGAGCATACCTGTTGTGGGAGTCATTGAACCGGGTGTTAAAAAGGCGGTAAGGCTATCAAAAGGTGATAAGATAGGGGTTATAGGAACCACCGCAACTATAAAGAGCGGAGCTTACCAAAAGCTGTTGGATCTGTACGGTAAGAAAAGCATATCCAAGGCATGCCCTTTATTTGTACCCTTGGCAGAAGAGGGTATCACAGAAGGAGAAATAGCGTATAAGATAGTAGCTTATTACCTTGAAGACATAAAAAGGGAAGGGGTGGATGCCCTGATACTCGGGTGTACCCACTACCCTCTCCTTAAAAATACAATAAGTAAATTTATGGGTCCCGTTCCTATAATAGACTCAGCAGATGCGGTGGCAGAAGAAATTGAAGAGATAATAGAAAACAGGGGAGAAGGAACCCTTGATCTTTACTTTACCGACATTTCTCCCAACCTTCAAAACATGGCAAGCAGGATACTCGGGGAAAATATATATGTAAATCACATAAATGTACCCTGTTCCCTGTAAGATGTTTAAGGAAGGTGATTGGGTTCTTATAGTTTATAAAGATGAAAAAAGGTACTTGCGTAGGCTTGAATCCAAAGGGAGTATAAATGTAAAGAAAGAGGTACTAAAATTCTCCGAAGTAATAGGCAAAGAGGAAGGTTTCAAAAAGGGAAATTTTTCCATTTTCAGACCCACCCTTGAAGACATTATCCTTTACGGATTTAAAAGGAAAACCCAGATAATCTATCCGAAGGATACCTTCTTTATAGCCTTCAAGCTTGATATAAGAGAAGGAAGTAAGGTTTTTGAGTTCGGGACGGGAAGCGGATGCACAACGGTTGTCCTTTCAAGACTTGCAGGTTCTAAGGGCGAGATCTACTCCTTTGAGTCAAGCCCAGAGTTTTATAAAAACGCAAAAACAAATATGGAAACCTTCGGTCTCGGTAAAAATGTAAAGCTGTTCAACAAGGACTTTCTTGAAGCGGATCTTGAAGAAAATAGCTTTGATGCAGGATTTGTTGATGTAAAAGAACCATGGCTTTACCTTGAAAAGATTCACAGGGTTTTAAAGAAGGGAAGACCTGCAGGTTTTCTGCTTCCTACCACAAACCAGATATCCGTTCTCCTTAAGGAGATGAAAGGCTTTTCAAATATTGAAGTGCTTGAGATAATGATAAGGTACTACAAAACCGTACCAGAAAGGATAAGACCGGAGGATACCATGATAGGTCATACGGGATATCTTATATTCGGGAGGAAAATATGAGGTGTAAGATATGTGGTGAAAAACCGGTAATATATATGAAACATCACAGGCTCGCCCTTTGCGGTAAAGATTTCACCTCATGGTTTGAAAGATACACAGAAAGAACAATTAAAGAATTCAAGATGTTTAAAAGGGAGGACAAAATCCTTGTGGCTGTATCCGGGGGGAAGGACAGCTTAGCCCTTTGGTATGTCCTTAATAAACTGGGATACAACGCGGACGGTTTATACATAGACCTCGGTATAGGGGAATACTCACGGACTTCCTATGAGAAAGCAAAAGGAATGGCTGAAAAGATAGGAAGAAGATTAATAGTTAAAAAGCTATCGGAGGATGTACTTCCCCTTCCAGACCTCATAGACCTCAGCGGTAGAGAAGCCTGTTCCCTATGCGGTGTATTAAAGAGATATAACTTTAACAGGGTAGCGGTTGAATACGGCTACAGCGTAGTAGCAACAGGTCACAACCTGGACGATGAAGCCTCTTCCCTGCTTGCCAATGTTATAAACTGGAATGTAAAGTACCTTGGCAAAAAGGAACCCGTCCTTAAAGAAGAGGAAGGTTTTGTAAGAAAGGTAAAACCCTTTTGCAAATTTATGGAGAAGGAAACCGCCCTTTACTGCCTTTTAAACGGCATTGACTTCATAGAAGAAGAGTGTCCCTTCTCAGAGGATGCATCAACCATATTCTATAAACACATACTTAACGATATAGAGGAGAGGTTTCCGGGTACTAAAATGAGGTTTTATTTGGAATATGTTAAAAAGATAAAACCGCTTTTTGAAAAGATAATGAAGGGTAAAACATCAGAGCTTAAAAGATGTAATATATGCGGTCAGCCGTCACCTTCCGAGATATGTCCCGTTTGCAAGCTAAAAGAAAGGGTTTTAAAATAAAAGATAAAGGCACGGCCCGTAGCTCAACTGGATAGAGCGTGGGACTACGGATCCCAAGGTTGCGGGTTCGACTCCCGCCGGGCTGGCCATTAATCCGAATACTTTTTGATATTTTCCTTAATAAATTCGGAAGCCCTTATTATGGCATCCTTTGCCGCAAGGTCGTCAGCAAATGTTCTCCTATCCCCGTTCCTAAAATCAAAACCCCTTCCCACACCGGGATAAATTATAAGTTTTACCGGTTTACCCTTTTCCTTAAGATACTTAACAGCCATAAGAATGGGTCTCAATCTTTGATACTGCTCCTTTTCTCCGACAAAGAACAGTATGGGTATATCAAGCTGTTCAACCTCTTCCGCATATCTGTAAACCTGCATGGGTTCGGGTGCATTGGGATCCTGGAGATGGGGATAGTAGCCTACAAAACATACTATATCCTTCTTTTGCCTCTTTTTCGTAACGAGCACCTTAAGGGAATAATATCCTCCCCTTGTAAGTCCGTAAACACACACCTTTTTACTGCTAAGATAAGGTAAGGAAAGCAGGTAATCCAAGCCCTTATTTGCATCTTCCTCTATCTCATAATCATGCTCTATGGGAAACTGAGGGATAAACCTACCCGTATAAAGATCGGGAGCAAATACAACAAGTCCCCTTGCCGCAAGCCTTATAACATGCATCTGAAAGTATTTATCAAGCCCCCTTCTTCCGTGTAAAAATAGAACCCCCGGATACTTTCCCTCCTTCTTAGGTCTTGCTATCATGGCGGGTATTTCCACATCCCCGTTCATATAGCTTACCCATTCCACAACCACCTCGTGATTCTCAACATTTTTTATGATACCCTTCTCCCACCAATCCTTATCCCACCACCATGCGGTCTCTCCCCTCTCCTGAAGCTCCTTCATGAGATTTTCAATAAACTCATCACCGTAACCCGCAGAAAAGACAAAAAGGGAAAAAATAATTAATAGAACTGCCATATCTTCAACCTCCCTTGGTAATATATAATTAATTAAATCATGCCCAAAAGAATATACCTATTAACATTTGCCCTTATCTTCACTCTGATAAGCCTTTCTGAAGCGAGGAAACCTATATACGGCGTGGGCCATATAGGAGCAATTTATTACAGAACAACAACGGATAAAGAGTATGTACGATTGATAATAGGAGGAGACATAGGCATAGATTTTCTGAGGGCGGGTGTAAGATTGTTACCCCTTGATTGGGTTGATATATACGCAAAAATAGGTTCGGACAGCTTCTGGATATACGGAGGTAGCAGTGTCTCCTTAGGGGAGATAAGCGACAAGAGAAGAAGATTCGTAGGTATAGAATTTGCCTTTGTTCAATTCAGCGTGATAGTTGAATATGCGGAACACAGCCCCGCAGAGGATAACTTCGGTTTTGGTATAACCTTTAGCTTTTAAAATATATACTGACGGGGCGTGGCGCAGGTGGTAGCGCGCCGGTTTCGGGAACCGGAGGTCAGGGGTTCAAGTCCCCTCGCCCCGACCAATAGTATGCAAAGAAAAAGCTGATGTTATTCATTATTTTCAAAAAAAATTTACCACTTTGGTTCAAAAAAATTACCACCCTAACCCTTAAGAATATTCTGATTTTCTTATAAACATTGATACTCAATAATTTTCCGCTTCCCCAAAAATCCTGCTATGTCCCGCTATGTCACGAAATAGGTGGTAATTTTTTTCTGAAAATTACATTTGCCCAAGAACTTATAGAGCAGGTTACAGCTTTTGTATCCCAAAGAATGGAATTTGTAAAAAGCTTCCTTGAGGTATATAACCTTCAATTTTACTCGGGAAAGCTTGACGAAGCCTTATCTATTCTCCGAGATCCAGAAGTTGATGAAGAAGATGCGCATCTACTTGCTTTGGCTCTGACCGTTCATGAGAAACGGAATATCCCTGTGTATATATGGACTGATGACTCGGACTTCTACGATGTCAATGAGATATTAAAAGGATACGACATCCACCTGTTTAAACGTGTCAGGTAAACTTCACATCTAAACCTCCCTTTAGCCACCCTCGTTACAAACCTCAAAGACCGTCATAGGACCTCCCTCACTTTATCTATATCCTCCACCTTCTCTATATTAAATGTCCTTACACCATCCAGTGTTTGCTGTATAAGCTTTGTTAATACATTTTTAGGTCCTATTTCTATAAAGGTATCCACTCCGCGGTTTGCCATGTATTCAACACTTTGGAACCATTTCACGGAGGAGTAGATCTGTTTATAAAGATTTTCCCTTATCTCTGGAGCCATCGTATGCTCCTTAGCTGTTACATTCTGCACAACAGGTATATTTGCATTCTTTATAGGTGTTTGTGCAAGCTTTATTCTGAACATATCCGCCGCGGGTTTCATCAGGGAACAGTGAGAGGGTACAGAGACCTTTAAAGGAATAACCCTGGCTCCCTTTTCCTTTAAGATCTGTGAAGCCTCTTCAACCGCCTTCCTTTCCCCAGAAATAACGGTTTGCATAGGAGAGTTGTAATTAGCAGGTTCAACTACACCACTTTTTATATTTTTACAAACTTCTTCTACAACTTCGGGAGATACCTTTAAAATAGCACACATAGAACCTTTTCCTTCTGGCACAGCCTCCTGCATATACTCACCTCTTAATTTTGTAAGCCTTACCGCTTCCTCAAAGGTTAGTGAACCTGCCACAAGAAGGGCGGTGTACTCTCCCAAGGAATGACCCGCGGTATAATCTGGCTCGGGGAAACCTTCCTCCCTCAGAGCTTTATATATAGCGTAAGAGGTTACGAGCAATGAGGGTTGGGTGATAGCTGTTTTATTAAGTAAATCCTCCGGACCTTCAAAAATAATACCGCTTATATCCTGTCTCAGGATTCTGTCCGCTTCGTAAAATATGTCCGCGGATATACGATATTTGTCATGGAAATCCTTACCCATACGCATATATTGGGAACCTTGACCGGGAAAGATATAGGCTATTTTACCCATGGGAACTAATATTATATAAGAAATAATGAAAAGGAAAAGGGAGGTGCCCCCCTCCCCTCTTCCCTCTACCCCCCTCTGGGTCCTCCTGCATTTTCAACCTTGTTTTTATTTATCCTATTCCTAAATATTGATGCTGTAAAGTCGCTTATTTGTCATCTTGACACGAAAATTTATGTAGTCTTTTTGTAGACCTTGCTATAAAATTAGAGTTATGACCGCTTATTTGATAAGATCTCTATACATTGCTCCTGCCATCTTCACCCTCTTCTTCTTTATGCTTTACGGAATACTGATACCCTTTAAGGAACACAAGATTCCCTTGATTCTGTTCTCCTCGTCAATCTTTGTATCCCTTCTTATGACCGCCTTCTTGATTAATAGGAAACTATTTGACAAACTTTTCATCCCAATGAATATGCTTATATCCGCATGCGTTATAGCCTATCCCCTCATACCCGCTTTCAAAGAGATATTCCTTATAGTTATAGGCGCATTATCCGCCTTTCCATTTATTAAAGGGGGATTTATATTTGCAAGCTCAAGAGACCCGCTTAAACTCGGTGCATACGCATTGGTTATCGGCAATTTGCTTTTTATCTTGGGTATCTTCGTCCCCGTAGATTTAACAATAAAGTATATAATAGCAGGTCTGTCGCTTATACCCCTTTCCTTTGTGGAACCAGAAAACAACTTTACCGATGAAACACCCAAAAATGTTCTTATACACCTTCCCATTCTGTTTATGTACTTTATAGTTTACGGTATATTCCACGGTACAATCCATCCCATTTACAGGGAGCAAGCCTATCTGTTCGGAACGGAGCAGATATTTTATACCGCTGCGGTGGTATTTTCCGTTTATATCTTCAGAAAATACCTTGATTTTGGTTTCGTTATCGGTGTGGTTTTTGGAATTTTAGCCTTCACATTTTTTGATCCGGACAACAGATTTCTGGTTAATTTGAGCATGTATCTCATTCAAACTTCCTTCGGTATTGTGAACCTATACCTTGTAAGATTGTTCTCGGAAAGCACCAATCCCATAAAATCCTTCGGATTGGGATTCGGCACCGTTTTCCTCGCCCATGTGCTCGGTTATTCCCTCACCATATTAGCTTACCAGTATATGAGATATATTGTTATGGCGGGAAACATCTTCCTTGGGGGAGGTCTTATAGCCATATACACACTATTTTTAAGAAAGCAAAAGCAGGAAGTTGTTTATGTCGTTGAAACTCCGGAATCTCCGGATCCGAAAAAAATAGCCTTTGAGAAGTTCAGCATGGGACTTTCTGGCAGGGAAAGAGATGTATTGAGACTAACGGTTGAAGGAAAAACAATAAAGGAGATATCCGAGATACTTAAGATTTCCGAATCCGCCGTTAAAACATATCTGCAGAGAATATATCAGAAAAAGAATGTATCATCAAAGGATGAACTCATGGAAAAGTTAAGCGAACTAATGTAAAAGTCTATAAAATAAGAAGTTATAATCTGAAGGAGGTAAGAATGGCAAAGGGAACGGTTGCTTACAAAATATTGGAAAAGCATCTTGTTAAAGGCAAGCTTATACCAGGGGAGGAAATAGGAATAAAAATAGACCAAACCTTAACACAAGATGCTACGGGAACAATGGCTTACCTCCAATTTGAAGCCATGGGGGTCAAAAGGGTAAAAACGGAACTTTCCGTCAGCTACATAGACCACAATATGCTTCAGACGGATTTTAGAAACCCCGATGATCATAAGTATCTTATGTCTGTTGCAAAAAGGTATGGTATATATCTTTCAAAACCTGGTAACGGTATATGTCATCAGGTACATGTTGAAAGGTTTGCAGTACCAGGCAAAACACTTATAGGTTCGGACTCTCATACTCCTACAAGTGGCGGTGTTGGTATGATAGCCATAGGGGCTGGTGGTCTTGATGTTGCAGCAGCAATGGCGGGTGAACCCTTCTTTATAAAAATGCCGAAGATAGTCGGCGTTAAACTGACGGGTAAAATGCCCCCCTGGGTTACCGCCAAGGATATAATCCTTGAACTGCTACGCAGACTTACTGTAAAAGGTGGCTTGGGTAAAATCTTTGAATATTTCGGAGAAGGTATAAAAGAGCTTTCCGTTCCAGAAAGGGCTACCATAACCAATATGGGTGCGGAGCTGGGAGCGACAACCTCAATATTTCCCTCAGACGAAATTACAAGGGAATATCTCAAGGCTCAAGGAAGGGAAGAAGACTGGGTGGAAATTTTGCCGGACCCTGATGCGGAGTATGATGAGATTATTGAAATAAACCTTTCCGAGCTTGAACCCCTTATAGCCCAGCCCCATTCTCCCGACAATGTAGTGCCGGTAAGGGATATTGAAGGTATAAAGGTAGATCAGGTTGTTATAGGATCTTGTACCAACTCCTCTTTTGTTGATCTTATGAGAACAGCTAAAATGCTTGAAGGGAAGCGTGTTCATCCGGATGTTGTCTTTGCGGTTGCGCCCGGTTCAAAGCAAGCCCTTGAACTGATAACACAAAACGGTGCATTGCTTAACTTCTTGAAAGCGGGGGCGAGGATACTTGAAACCGCCTGCGGTCCCTGTATAGGAATGGGTTACGCGCCTCCCAGCGGAGGTGTTTCCCTCAGAAGCTTCAACAGAAACTTTGAGGGCAGATCGGGTACAAAAGATGCAAAAGTATATCTTGCATCCCCTGAGGTTTGTGTTGCAAGTGCAGTAACGGGTGAAATTACCGATCCGAGAAGATTTGCGGAAAGGAACGGAGCGAAATGGATAAAGGTAGAAATGCCAGAAAAGTTTCCTTACGGCGATGAAGCTATAATTGAGCTTTTGCCAGAGGAAGAAGCGGAGAAGGTTGAAATATACAGAGGTCCCAATATAAAACCCCTTCCCGAATTTGATCCCATGCCTTCCTCAATAGAAGGTGAGGTAGCCCTCATAGTGGGTGATAATATAACAACGGATCACATAATGCCAGCGGGAGCCAAAATATTACCCTTGAGGTCAAACATATATGCTATATCGGAATATGTATATCATTATGTTGATCCAGAATTCGTTGAAAGGGCTAAGAACATAAGGGATGTTAAAAAGAAGGCATCAATTATCATAGGCGGTGAAAATTATGGTCAAGGATCTTCAAGGGAACATGCAGCTCTTGCCCCCAGATTCCTCGGTGTAAGGGCTGTAATAGCCAAGTCCTTTGCAAGGATACATCATACAAATTTGGTGAATTTCGGAATAATTCCTTTGGAGTTTGCGGACAAAGATGATTACCAAAAATTCTCACTCGGTGATGAGCTAAGGATTGATAATGTTATTGAAGCCCTGAAAGAGGAAAGGGACATTATCGTAAAAAATATGACAACGGGTGAGGAGATAAGGTTGACCTATAACCTTGCCCCGAGGCAAAGGGAGATACTTCTTGCAGGCGGATTGCTCAATTGGATAAAGTCAAGACAATAGGGGGTTTTACATGGAATCAAGGAAAACGGTATCGGTTGTTGGTGCGGGTAATGTAGGTGAACATGTCGCAAGTCTTCTTTCAATGAAGGGTATAGCCAATGTAAAAATGTTTGATATACCCAGAGAAGTAAACGGTAAAGTATTTGAGCCCGTAAAAGGGAAAGCCCTTGATATAAAACAGATGGCAGCTGGTATGGGTAGCGATGTGTATGTGGAGGGATACACAGTAACACCAGACGGAAACGGTTATGAAAATCTTAAAGGATCGGATATAGTGGTTATAACCGCAGGTTTTCCCAGAAGACCGGGTATGTCAAGGGAAGATCTTGCAGAGAGAAATATCAATATAATGCAAATAATAATAGAAAAAATAAAACAATACGCCCCCGAAGCCATCCTTATAGTGGTGACAAATCCCGTTGACATAATGACCTATGTAGCATTAAAGTTGAGCGGGTTTCCAAAGAGAAAGGTTATAGGTATGGCGGGTGTGCTTGATTCCTCAAGATTTAAGGCGCTCATAGTTGATGAACTTAAAGTATCACCTAAGGATGTAAATGCCTATGTTATAGGGGGACACGGTAATGAAATGGTACCCCTTATATCCTTATCAAATGTGGGAGGAATTCCCATAAAGGATATACTACCGCCAGATAAAATAGAAGATATAATAAACAGAACAAGATTCGGCGGTGGAGAGATAGTTAATTTTATGGGTACGTCCGCCTATCACGCACCCGCCTTCTCCGTTGTAAGCATGCTTGAAGCAATCATCTTTGATACAAAAAGGATATTACCCTGTTCCGTTTACCTTGACGGAGAGGTAGGTAATTACTACGGCGTGGACGGTTTCTGTGTCGGAGTGCCCGTAAAACTCGGAGTTAACGGAGTTGAGGATATAATAAAAATACCAATGATTGAAGAGGAAAAAAGAATGTGGAAGGAGTCGGTTGAATCCGTGAGAAAGACAGTTGGTATGGTGGAGGATATATTGCGTGAGAGAAGTACACATTAACGATATAGTTGAGGCGGTAAGAAGAATAGCTATAGAAGCAAACTATTTCCTTCCAGAGGATGCCCTCGTCGCTTACAGGGAAGCCTTGAAAAAGGAAGAATCTCCCTTGGGAAAGGAAGTTTTAAAAGAGATAATAGCCAATGCGGAGCTTGCCATAAAAGAAGAAATGCCGTACTGTCAGGATACGGGCGTTGCGGTGGTATTCGTTGAAGTAGGACAGGATGTTCACATTGTTGGAGGATCCCTTGAAGAAGCCATAAACGAAGGTGTAAGGAGGGCTTATACGGAGGGTTATCTAAGGGCTTCAATGGTATGGGACCCAGTTTTTGAAAGAAAAAATACGGGTGATAACACACCCGCAGTGATTCACTACGAGATTGTGGAAGGCGATAAGATAAAGATTTACTTTGCTCCCAAGGGGGCGGGATCGGAGAATACATCAAGACTTGCCATGTTAAAGCCCGCCGACGGGTGGGAAGGTATAAAGAGATTTATTCTTGAAACGGTAAAACTTGCGGGACCCAACGCCTGTCCCCCTTTAACCGTAGGTGTAGGAATAGGCGGAAATTTTGAGTACTGTGCATACCTTTCAAAAAAAGCCCTGCTTCGTCCGATAGGAGAAAGAAGCGGTAACGAAGTTGCAAGAAGGATGGAAGAGGAACTCATGGAGGATATCAACAAGTTGGGTTTGGGACCCATGGGTTTCGGCGGTAGGGTTACTGCGGTTGATGTGAAAGTTGAACTTTACCCCTGTCATATCGCGTCGCTTCCCGTGGCGGTTAATATTCAATGTCATGCTTCGCGTCATAAAGAGGTTGTTATATGAAGTATATTATCTTCCTCTCAATGGTCGGCTTTATAACAATACTTTTCATAAGCGGTCTCGGATTCAGACTTCTAAGATTAAAAACAAAAAATACAGAGGAGGTTAGATGCAGAAAAGATATTACAGGATAAACAGACAGATAAAGGCTAAGGAAGTCAGGTTAATAGACGAAACGGGTCAGCAGATAGGCATAGTTCCCATTGAAGAAGCTCTAAGGCTTGCGGAGGAAAAAGATCTTGATCTTGTTGAGATAGCTCCTCAGGCAAAACCGCCCGTTTGTAAGATTTTGGATTTCGGTAAATTCAAATATGAGCTTCAAAAGAAAGAAAGGGAAGCCAAAAAGAAACAGAGGGAACACGCAATTGAGGTGAAAGATATAAAACTTACCGTCAGAATTGAGGAACACGATCTTCAGGTTAAGCTTAAACACATGAGAGAATTCCTTGAGGACGGTGATAAGGTAAGGGTAAGGATAAGATTCAGAGGAAGGGAACATGTTCATCCAGAACTCGGAGATAAACTCGTTCAAAGGATCATGAACGAGCTGGGTGATATTGCCCAGATGGAAAATAAACCTAAGAAGGAGGGTGCATTTTTAACCTTTTCCCTTGTTCCTAAGAAGAAAAAGTAAACTATGGACGGCGCCCTTTTAATTGATAAAAGGGAGGGCTACACATCAACGGATATAGTAAACATAGTAAAAGAAAAGCTTAAAGTAAAAGCGGGACACACGGGTACTCTTGATCCCATTGCTACCGGTCTATTGATAGTACTCCTGGGAAGGGCAACAAGATTTGCCCGTTTTTTATCAGAACTTGATAAAAGTTATAAGGTTACAGCGGTGTTGGGTGAGGTAAGGGACACTTATGATAGAACTGGAGAAATAGTGGGTATTCATGAAATAAATGTAACATGTGATGATGTTGCGGTGGCTCTTGAAAAATTTATCGGTGAAATTGAACAAAAGCCTCCCCCCTTCTCCGCGAAAAGGATAAAAGGTGCAAGGGCTTATGATCTTGCAAGGAAAGGGATAAAGCCAGATCTGAAACCTGTCAGGGTAACCGTCCATGAAGCAAAGATTATAAATTGTAAAATACCGGAAATAGTCATATTCTACAGGGTTTCATCCGGCACTTATATAAGAAGCCTTATACATGATCTCGGCTTATACTTAGGAACCGGCGCCTATGTTCAAAACCTGAGGAGAGAAGCAATAGGAAACATTACGGTTGATAAGGCTGTTGATATTCAAACCTTTATGGACAGTAAAAATCCTGAAAGATATGTGATAGATGTAGGAGAATTACTTAACTTTATGGAAGCGATTAGACTATCTGAGGAAAAAGTCAAGGAGATATACAGGGGGAAGGCGGTAGTAGTAAAAGGCATTTCCCTTGAAGGAAAAGTACGGCTGTATGCGGATAAAAAATTCATAGGGGTGGGGGAAGCTTACGGTAACATAATAAAACCCCTGCGGTTGCTTCCCCCAGATTGAGCTTTTACTTTCCGCCCTTTGATATAACAATTATCACCTTAACATCCCTTTTAACCTCACTGTAAGGTTCAGGTATTTGATCAATTATTGTACCTTCCTTATATTCGCTCTTTTCAAATCTCTCCGAGAATTTTAATCCAAGGGATTCCAACATTCCCTTACCCTTTTCCGAAGGCATACCTATAAGGTTTGGTACTTCTATCCATTCCTCATCCTGCGGAATAACCTCGGGAAGCATATTAAATTTCATAACACTCAACAGCCCGGGGTCAATTTCCTCGCCGGGTTTGGGTGTTACTATCTTTATATTACCGCCCTCCTCCACTTCAACAAAGCTCTTTATTTCCATGGTAACGCCGGACAGCTTATATGCCTTGCCAATTTTTACCTCTTTAAGTCCCTTTTCAAACTCCGTAAGGGATTTGTTGATTTGAAGAAGAAAGCTGTCTATTGATATTCCGGTTAATTCCTTGGCCTCAGGTTTTTTACCTTCAATCTTAGAAAGGCGTGCCTTAATATCCTCGTTTTCTTTTTTCAACTCCTCCATGTATCTGAGGTTTTCCTCCAACCTTGATGCCAAAGATTTAAGCTCCCTTATCTCAACCTCCATTCTTTTGAAATCTTCCTTAAGCTTCTTTAAATTATCCTTAGACATTGCTTAACTCCGTTCCTACAGGCGGGGGTACGGGCACAATCTTAAGCTTTACTGAAGAGCTTCCCTTAACTCCATAGTTTAATGTATTTTTGTAAGTAGCATTAAGAGGCGCTATGAAGATTCGTTTCCTTTTAATACTGTTTTTTACCTCTTCAACTATGTGTACGCTTAGTTTTAACTCAAGCAGTACCTCGGGTATTTGATACCATGTTGCCTCAAGACCCATATCCCTTAACTCCGGATTGTTATTTATGAGTATCTGGGTTGCTATAGAATTTCTATCAAGTTCCATCTGAGCTTGGGCTATTCCCCTTCCCAAATGAAACAACACGCTTTCAATAGGTTTGGCAAAGGTTTCCTCTAAAGCCATCTTTTAAATACCTCCGCCACTTTCTTGAATTGTAACCTTAGGAATTGCTCTCTCGGGTGGGGGTACTGGTTTGAGTATCGTTCTGAGAAGGCTCGTACCCTCAGCCTTAAATGTGTATTTCTGAGAATACTTCGCGTTAAAAGTAGTAGCAAGTGCAATAGTTGTTGTATTCTGCACACTGAAACTCGGTCTTCCGAACAAGGCACCGAGCAGGCCTCCGCCCTTATATCCTGCCTTAATATTCGTTTTATTCTTAAATTTGAAAGAAGCTTCAAATTCCTTAGTACTTTCCCTTGATACACTCATGGTTATGGTCATCTTTACCTCAATTATTGTATCCGTAAACTGATAAAAGGTAGGATTGATACCGTAAACTATCAGGGGCATAGGATTTTCATTGTAGAGGACTTCAACATTTGTTACATTACCATCATCATCCACGGTTTCTTTTATCATAACCGGTACGGTTCCTTCCTCTAACTCGGTCTCGCTCAAAGCTTTTGCAACTTCTATGGAATGAAGATCCAAAGCTGTCTGACTTTCCGCTATGGCAAGGGCTAAGTTTTGCACAAGCTCCGGGAAAGGTACATTTAATAGCTCCTGACCTACACTTGGATAATTATGGGTTGGCATGATCCTTACCTCCTTTAATCTGGATTTTTTTGATGCGAATTCCCGATATGTCAACTTCTCCGCACAAACGGACGGATGGATGCTCCTCCATCAATTCACGAACATCATAATCAGTACCCGCTACGAGAAAATTCCTGCCCTCTAATAGAACCTTACCGCCGATTTCCCATAAAATCCGATAAATATGCAGTTTTTCAGATGCTTCGTTCAACAAAATAAAAAAGCTATGTTTCAATCCTCCCTCCTTTTTGTTTAACTGACTTTAAATATAGGATTTATTTTATGCTTTGCAATAAAATTATAAAGTGTGAATAATACAAACCATAAAGAGCTTTAAAAGGTACATAGTAAAAATGAAAAAGAAGGTACTTTTTATTTGTACACACAACTCCGTCCGTTCTCAAATGGCGGAAGGTATTCTTAATCATCTTTACGGTGATATCTACAAAGCTTACAGTGCGGGTACGGATCCATCGGGTGTTAATCCCCTTACCGTAAAGGTAATGTACGAAATAGGTATAGACATATCCCACCACAGATCCAAGGGCATAGAGGAGTTTAAAAATATGGAATTTGACTACATCATAACTGTCTGTGACAGTTCAAAGGAGAAGTGTCCGTATTTTCCAGGAGGTAAAAAATATATACACAAGAGCTTTAAAGATCCTTCAGATATAGGAATAAACGAGGAAGAAAAGATTGAAGCCTTTAGAAAAGTCAGGGATGAAATAAAGGAGTGGATAGAAGAGACCTTCGGTAAAGGAAAGTTATGAAGGTTTTTCTGATAGAAGATGATGAAGATATAGCCTTAGTATTAAAAAAGGTGCTTGAAAATGAAAGCTTTAAGGTTAAGCACTTTACAAGATCACTGGAATTTTTCCGTGAGGTAGAAAAGGAAACACCTGATCTTTTAGTAATAGATGTAATGCTTCCCGATTTTGACGGTTTCAGGATAGCGAACTTTCTTAAAAACAGACCAGACCTTTCGGATGTACCCATAATATTCCTTACCGCAAGGGCATCTGAAGAAGACAAAATAAGAGGCTTTGAACTGGGGGCGGATGACTACATTACAAAACCCTTTTCCACAAAGGAGTTTATAGCAAGGGTTAAGGCGGTATTAAGGAGAGCGGGGAAGATAAAAGAAACCAATGTATTTAAAATCCAAGGTTTGGAGGTGGATACCGTAAAGGTAAAGGTAAAAATTGAAGGTAGGGAGATAAAGCTAACGCCGTCCGAATTTAAGATACTAAAATTCCTTCTTGAAAATTACGGCAAACCCGTTAGCAGAAACAGGCTTATAGAACATATATGGGGCTACAACCACGATGCGGGCGACAGAACTATTGATGTCCACATAAAACATCTGAGGGATAAACTCGGGAAATATGGAAAGTATATAAAAACGGTAAGAGGCTTTGGATATAAATTTGAATCATGAAAAAATTATAACGACAAAGGCTTTATTCTTATAAAAACACCCTGTTCCCCTTTAACAATTACCTTTTGCGTTCTGATTTCGTATATCTGATTATCATCCTTTATAACCTTCGCCCTTTCAAGAATATCCCATAAACTTTTAAGCATATTGTCTATATCCCTTCTCCTTCTGTTTGGCAACTTTATCACTATCTCAACGGAAAGTTTGCCTTCCACGGGTTCACCGCTATATTGTTGCATTATCTCCCACAAAGCCCTTGTCTCCCAAAGTGTAACCCTCGGAGGTTTGAAAACCTTCCCCCTTCGCGTTCTTATATATCTGTTGGTCTTGGGAATAGGAAGGGTACTCAAGTAGAGTTCAATCATTTTCTTCTTAATATAAAAAATATGGAAGAGAGTATTAACAGCATGGTTACAACATTCATAATTACGGAATAGGTATGAAACCTCATAAAGGCTTGGTAATCGGTTGCCTTTAGCTCATGAGATGTGGGAACAATATAAAACTCAAGGATAAGCAAAAGTATTAAAGCACCAGCGAGGGAAAGATATACCTTCCTGCCGAGTGAAGCAAAAAAGCTCACCAATAAACCAATAAATACGGTGGCTATACCTATGGCAAAGTAAACCGGGAAAATATTCTCAACCACGCTTCCCGCCTTTTCCCTCTCAAGCATCTTAAAGAGGAGCGGAGCTATATAAAAGCTAAAAAACATACCCATACCGAGATAGGCGGATAGTACGGACAAAACCAGCTTTTCCATAATGAGAAAATTTTACAGTGTTTATCTTGGTAAGCTTTAAAAAATATATCCCAAACAGATACACCCCGAAGGGGTTGATTTTTCCTAAAGAGCTTTTTAAATTAATCCGTAAGGCAAGAATAGATAGAAATACCTAAAATATGTGATAATATTCTCCTTAGGAGATTCCGTAAAAGATGCTAAGCTGGGTAGTTAAAAAGATACTGGGAACAAAAAACGAAAGGGAAATTAAAAAGCTAAGACCTTTTGTTGCAAAAATTAATGAGCTTGAAAAGGAACTGGATAGTCTAAGCAACAAAGAGATAGTTGAATATTCAAAGGAACTTCACGGCAAGATACTCGCAAACGAAGAAATTAAAGAAAGCATAATGAAAGGTGAAATAGGGGAAGAGGTTATACTCGGATTTGCCTTGGTAAGAGAAGCGGCAAAAAGAACACTGGGGCTTAGACACTTTGATGTCCAACTGATAGGTGGTCTCGTATTACATCAGGGGAAAATAGCGGAGATGAAAACGGGTGAAGGTAAAACCCTTGTTGCCACATCACCCGTATATGTAAATGCCCTTACGGAAGAGGGTGTTCATGTGGTAACAGTTAATGATTATCTTGCAAGAAGGGATGCCCAGTGGATGGGAGCTATTTACAAGTTCCTCGGGATAGAGGTGGGAGTAATAAACTCCGACAATATGTCTTATAGGGTTGAGTGGGTGGATGAAGAGAGGGTAAAGCAAGCCATAGAAGAAGATATAAGGGTATGGCCCAAAGGATTTTTTGAAGAGATAGTACCTTCTGACAAAATAAATATGGAAGCGAAAAAGATATTCTTTACAACCCTGAGGGAAGCGACAAAAAGGGAAGCTTATGAAGCCCATGTAACCTACGGAACTAATAACGAGTTCGGCTTTGACTATTTGAGAGACAATATGGCTTTTTCCAAAAATGAGATAGTACAGGTAAAAGGGCATAACTTTGCGATAGTTGACGAGGTTGACAGCATCCTTATAGATGAGGCAAGAACACCCCTTATAATATCAGGACCCGCAAATATAGATAACACGGTTTACTATGTAGCGGATAAGATAGTCAGGAAGTTAAAAAAGGATGAACACTTTACCGTAGATGAGAAAAACAGAACGGTCATTTTAACGGAAAAAGGTATAGGAAGGATTGAAAGGGATCTCGGTATAAGCAACCTTTATGATGCAAAGTATGTTGAGCTTCTTCATG
>JALWBR010000023.1 GCA_027037055.1 Aquificales bacterium
GGGGAGGGAGTTTCTCACTTACCTTTAAATCTCTTTTGTTTATTTCTTAAATTTATTATAATAGATTTCCTGTAATTGTCAAGAGGATATCCTTAGAATGAAAATAGCCCTGTCCACAGACCTTTACGAGCTTACAATGGCTCAGAGTTACCTTGAGCACGGTAAAAGGGGAAAGGCTGTATTCAGTCTCTTTGTAAGAAAACTGCCTCCCAACAGGAACTTCCTTATATCCTGCGGTTTGGAAACCCTTATGGAACATTTGGAAAATTTCACCTTTGATAAAGAGTCCCTACTTTATTTAAAAAGCCTGGGTATATTTAAAGACCCGTTCCTTGATTACTTAGAAGGGTATAAAGTAAAGGCTAATATATACGCGGTACCCGAAGGCAGAATAGTGTTTGAAAACGAACCTATGGTTCAGATAGAAGGAAGTCTTCCCGATGTTCAGATTCTTGAGACCGTCGTAATAAATGTTATACATTTTCAAACAGTTATAGCCTCAAAAGCAGTAAGAAGTTTTTTGGCATCCAAGGGTAAAGCCCTCGTTGACTTCGGATTGAGAAGGGCACATACCCTTGAAGCGGGCCTTTTTGCAGCAAGGGCTTCCTATATAGGCGGATTTGATGGAACATCAAACCTTGAAGCGGGTAGGAGATTTGGTATACCCGTTTACGGGACCGTTGCCCACTCCTATATAATGATATTTGATAAAGAAGAGGAAGCCTTCAAAGCTTTCGCAAAGAGTTTCCCCGAAAGGGCAATACATCTTATAGATACTTACGATACATTAAAGGCTATAGATAAGGTAATACACCTTGTTAAAGAGGGAATGCCTGCGGTGGGAGTGAGGATTGACAGCGGTGATATTCCCTACCTTACCAAGGAGGTGAGAAGAAGACTCAAAGAGGCGGGGCTTGAACACATAAAGATAATAGTCAGCGGAGGGGTGGATGAGTACAAGATAGAAGAATGGCTGAAAGAAGGGGCGGAAATTGATGCCTTCGGTGTGGGAACAAAGTTCATAACATCCGCGGACCATCCTTACTTAGATATCGCTTATAAACTTGTGGAGTATGAAGGAAAACCAAAGTATAAAACAAGTCCGGGCAAGGCAACCTTTCCCTATAAGAGGCAAATCTTTAGAACTTATAATGCAACCGGTAAGATGGATAAAGATTTTGTTGTAATATACGGAAAGGATCGGAAAGGAGAAAAGCTTGTTGAAGAGATAACAAAGGATGGTTCATTGGTTTATAAATTTCCTTCCCTTAAGGAGATAAGGGACAGGGTTATGGACGAGTTAGAAAGACTGCCCGATCACCTAAAGGAATTGAAGAAGGCTTCCTATGAGGTTATTATTGAATAAAGAAGTGCCCGTAGCTCAGCAGGATAGAGCGTGGGTCTCCGGAACCCAAGGTCGCGGGTTCAAGTCCCGCCGGGCACAAAAGAAAAGATGAAGTTACTTGAGCTAATAGAGGAAAAACTTCTTGAGGAACTTGATCCGAAGGTAAAGCTTGTCCTTGAAACGGGCAAGTACCTTATTGAAGGGGGCGGTAAGAGAATAAGACCCCTTATAACCTCCCTTTCATGCGGTATGTGCGGTGGAGATCCCGAAGATGCTATACCCCTCGGAATAGGAATAGAGTATATACATGCAGCTTCCCTACTTCATGATGATGTGGTTGATGGAGCGGAAAGCAGGAGGGGTAAACCTTCAGCCAATCTTGTATTCGGAAACGGTATAGCGGTCCTTACGGGTGATTTTATGTACGCAAAGGCTTTGAACATCTTCGCAACCCACGGAGACATTATTATGATAAGGATAGTAAGTAAATCCGTTATGGAAATGGCTCAAGCCCAAGTTCTTGAATTATCAAACATAGGCGAGATAATTGACAGCGATACATACTTTAAAATAATTGACGGAAAAACCTCCTCCCTATTCGGTGCAAGTATGGCAGTGGGAGGGCTAAAGGCGGGTTATGAAGACTGGCCTACACTTTACGAGATAGGTATAAGGATAGGTAGAGCCTTTCAGATTATTGATGATGTCCTTGATTACGAAGGAAATCCAGAAAAACTCGGAAAACCTACAAGTAATGACCTCAAGGAGGGTAAAGTAACCTATCCTTTAATAAGTGTTATGGACAAAATACCCAATAATCTGATAAGAGAAGTCATAGAGGAAATCAACCCCGATCCTGGAAAAGTAGAAGAGCTTAGAAACCTCGTAATAGAAGAGGGAGGCACAGTTAAGGCAAGAAATTTGGCAAAGGAAGAGGTAAACAAAGCACTGCACTTACTTGAAACATTCCCAGATAACATATACAAGGATGAGGTCATAAGTATTATTGAATTTGTGATAGGAAGAGAACTGTAAAGATGATAAGGGGCATACTGGGAGGTTTTATACTTATCCTGTTTTCCTTTCTACTTTTCCATCTTACCGAAACCTCAACAGCCAGCAAGAAGGGTATGATAAGACTTAAACCCGAAGACTTTACTATAAAAAAGGGCAAAGAGGGAGGCGTACTTAAATTCATCTTGAACGGCGATCCTAAAACCTTGAACCCCGCCTTAGCTCAAGAAACAACATCAACGAATGCCATAGGGGACCTATTTCTCGGACTTACACGAATAAATCTTAAAACAATGGAAGTTGAACCAGCCCTTGCGGAAAGGTGGGAGGTTTCTGAAGACGGAAAGGTATGGATCTTTTATCTGAGAAAGGATGTAAGATGGAGCGACGGCGTTCCTTTTACCGCGGATGATGTTGTGTTCACATACAACCAAATATACTACAACGATGAAATACCTTCTACCGCAAGGGATATACTTACGGTAAACGGAAAAAAGATAAAGGTAGAAAAGATTGATAAATATACCGTAAGGTTTACCCTTCCAGAAAAATTCGCCCCCTTCCTCAGGGCGGTGGGAGAACCTATATTACCCAAGCATAAGCTGGAAAGGTA
>JALWBR010000024.1 GCA_027037055.1 Aquificales bacterium
AAAATCCCTGTTTATGCTTTGGAATATATGTTTCAAGGAGTATTTCCGCAGTTTCCGGCCTTGTAAACCATTCGGGAAGTTTTCTGCCGTACTTAAGATAATTTTCACGCACCTCCGTTCCAGAAATGAATACATATCCGTAACCCTTTTCTTCAGCCTCTTTCTTTTCAACATACTCTCCTATTTCGGGAACATACACAAGTTCATCAAAGGTAACTGCCTTAACGCCTATCTCTTCCTCATAAAGTTTGAAAAGTTCCTGGGCTTCATAAGGATCATAAAAGGGCTTACCTTTTGAATCTCTGCCAGGACCCGCATGATCCCTACCTACAATCATGTGTGTGGCACCATAGTTCTTCCTTATTATGCCGTGCCACAACGCTTCGCGCGGTCCCGCCATCCTCATGGCAAGAGGTAAGAAGGAAAGTACGGTTCTATCCTTATCGTAGTATTTCTCATAAAGAATCCTGTATATGCGCATACGCGTAAAGCTGTCCACATCCCCTGGCTTCGTCACGCCCACAACGGGATGAAGAAGCAAGGCGCCGTTTATTCTTTCCATTGCACGCTTTGTAATCTCTTCGTGAACACGGTGCATAGGGTTCCTTGTCTGAAAAGCTACAACATTTTCATATCCCAAACTCGCCAACTCGCTTCTTATCTCATCGGGTCTTTTTCTATACTCTGGAAAATCGTAATGCTTGGGTAACTGAATCACCTTAAGCTCACCAGATATGTAATACTCTCCCCAGGTGTGCATCTCCGCAACAAGGGGATGCCTCGGATCTGTTGTCTTAAGAACATTTCTCGCTTCGTATTCCAAATCCCACTTATATACTTCTTCAACCCTCATAACCGCCAAGGGTATGTTATGAGGATCCCTTAAAACTATCCACTCACCTTCCTTAAGTTCTAAAGCTGTTGTCCTATCAACAGGAAGTGTAATAGGTATAGGAAAGAGAACTCCGTTTTTTAATCTCATTTCTTCAACGACACTTTTGTAATCCTCTTCACCCATGAACCTATCAACGGGGGAGAACCCGCCTACCGCCATTACTTCAAGATCACAGACGGATCTGAAGGATATCTGAATGGATCTAAGATACTTTATCTGTTCTATAATCTCCTTTTTCTCCTCTCCCTCCACCATCAGATTAACTTGAACATCACCATGATACGGAACAATCCTCATTTTGACACACTATACCCCTAAACTCTACTTATTATAAATCAGTAAAATCCTTGTATTACAGGTATTTTTACCACAAGGGTTGATAGTAGCGGACTCAAGTTAATCGGGAAAGATAGAGTACGCTATTGATAGATAACCTTCCGCTATGCCTATTGCCTCAAGTGCATCCTCTTTTTTGTAGATTTCCTCTGGTATTACATCCATCCTTATAACATCCGCATAATCTTCTCTTTTAAGATATTCTTTCAATATCTCACAACGGATTTTTGCCCTCCGCAGATAACTGTTTGCAAGCTCTTCATTTACCATCTTTAATAACGAAATGAGGCATAGGCTTTTCTATAAACTTTATCCTTTTTTTTAAATCTTTCAAGTCTTTTTAAAAATTCACTAAAAAAGCTGTTTTTATCATACAACACAATAAACTCCGTATCCCATAACCAAGGAATTTCTTCCTTTAACGAAGATTTTTTCAAAAAAATAGGTGATAAACGCAAACCTATATTATCAATATACTTAAGCTTGCTTTCAACATTTTCATAAAAGTCCATATAGGTTTTAAAAGAGCTTTCTGGCTTGTCTTCCAATACTATTAAAAGGTCAACATCCGAAACAGGAGTAGCCTTTCCCTTGGCGACAGAGCCAAATATAACCAAAGATACAAGCCTATCCTTGTAGTGTGCCTTTACTTTCTCCTCAATCTCTGAGATGAGGGTGTGAAGAGCGCTCTTGAATCTCATCACTAAATTAATCTATAAGCTCCCAGGAAAGAGGTGTACCCCTTTTTATATCCCTTTTAGCCCTCTTACCTAACACATCTTTCAAGTACTTGGGATGTAAGCCGTAACCCGGGCGTATTGATCTTACATTTTCTTCTGTAAAAACCTCACCTTTTTTCATATCTTTAACAACATAAAGACTCCTGGCAAACTCCCTGCTCTTTTTCATACCCTCCGTAAGGTCATAGGAGATCTTTCCCAAAGCCTTTTCAACTTCCCTCACCGCTTTTACCATTTCTTTAAACTCTTCAGGAGTAAGCGAGAACTCCTTATCAGGAGAATCTATATCCTTCGAAAGGATAAAATGCTTTTCTATAAGCCTTGCACCGAGGGCAACCGCAGCGATTGGTACAGAAATACCGAGTGTATGATCCGAAATTCCCACAACACAATCAAATGTTTCAGCCATATTAGGTATTGTTCTTAAATTAACTTCCTCCAAAGGTGTAGGATATGCGGACACACACTTAAGAAGGATTATCTGTTCATTTCCTACCCTTCTACAGGCATTAACTGCTTCTTCTATATCACTTAATGTAGCTATGCCAGTTGATATTATCACTGGTTTTCCTTTGGAAGCTATGTATTCAATTAGAGGGATATCCAAAATTTCCAGTGAAGCGATTTTATAAGCAGGAACACCTATTTCCTCTAAGAAATCAACCGCACTTTTATCAAAGGGAGTTGAAAAAAATATAAGACCCACCTTCTCCGCAATCTCCTTTAATTCATAGTGCCATTCCCACGGTATATAAGCCTTTTTATAAAGATCATACAGGGAAATACCGTCCCATAAATTAGATCCCCTTATAATGAAATCATTAGTCTTTTCATCAATAGTTATTGTGTCAGGTGTGTATGTTTGAAGCTTAACAGCATCAGCTCCAGCTTCTTTCATAGCGTATATGGTTTCCTTAGCCAATTCTATATCTTGACAGTGATTTGCAGACATCTCTGCAACTATAAACGTAGGCGAATCCTTAGATATTTCAATGTTCCCTATATTTACTTTCCTCAATTAACAGCAACCTCCACCTTTTTCTTAATCATATCAATCAAACTTTTGTCTATTTCTTTAAACTCAAAAAACATTATTGAAATTCTATCCACTAAATAATCGGTTATTTCATCACCTTTATTAAATATATCAAGCCTATATATTAACCTATTTTCAAGTTCCTCAGGAACCTTTATATGTACAAATTTACCGTTTTTTCTTGAAAAAACACAATGTCTTACAACATCCCTTTTTAATGGTTCCCAACTTAAGTTAAATATTTTACCCATATAAGACATTATTGTAGCCCACGAGTAAGGAAAGCCAGTAGAAAACTCTATTAAAAAAGGGAAAAGATCTCCCGGTATACGTCTAGTTATATCTATTAGGTAAAATGTGTTTGCTCTATCTATAAACTGAGCATGCAAAACTCCCCATTTAAGATTAAGATGGTCTATCAGCTTGCTTATATACCCCTTAAGTTTCAATTTTAAGCCCTCATCCCATATAGGATAAGAAGTTGAAACATTAAATGGATTTATAAAGCTTGTATCTTCCGCTGTAAAATCAAATACTATATTGCCATCCGAGAGCACACAAGAATAAGCAATTAATCTACCGTCAATATATTCCTCTAAAATAGCATAATCCCTATTTGTAACAATCTTTTTTAAAGCTTCCTTTATTTCTTCCTTATTTTTTACAATATTTATACCTCTACCTCCCGACTGATCCACAGGCTTCAGTAAAAGGGGATATTGCAATTTAGTATTAATTGACTTTGCAGATAAATCTATTCGCCAACCTTCTGGTGTTGGAATGCCAAGTTCCTTACATAAATTTTTTAATTTCCATTTATCAAACAATATTCCCAAGGTTTCAAGGTTATCAAATATATTAAGACCCAACCTGTTCGTTAGGATTACAGAATTTATGTATGCAAGCTCACTACAACCAGGAATTATATAAGAGATCTCTTCATTTAAAATAACTTCCTTTACAGAATCCATGTTAGAAAAATCCAGTTTATAAAATTTATCTGCAAATTTATGGCCTATATAATAGCTCCTGCTCCCTAAGGTTATTACATAATATCCAAGTTGCCTACAAGCCTGTATCAGGGGTATGTCCCTGTGGCTTCCACCTATTATTAAAACCTTTTCCATGGTATACCCTTAGAATTTCAGAAACAATGCGATAAGCACCTCTACCGTCAATAATTTTCTGACCCATCTCTGCTTTCCTTTTATATTCATCATATTTATACTTCATGTTCGCAAGATAGGATAAAAATTCTTCTTCCCAATTTGATTTCCTTAGATCTATATATTTATCAACTATACCAAATTTTTTGTATCCCTCATTTTGATTAGAAGACACTATTAAAGGAATAACAGGAACGCCCATAAAAACCAGCTCATGCATAACCATTCCCGCCGTTGATATGGAAAAAAGTGATCTGTTCATTAGTTCGGCAAGTTTTTCTGGATGTGTGAAATTAGAATTGTCCAAGACAACCGTTTTCAAAAAGGGAAAATATTCATTAGTTTTTTTACTTATAAACTCTTTTATATATTTTTCATTAACACCTCTTAAGATAATAAGTATGGTATCCTTACTAAAATGCTTTTTTCTCTTCTCTATAAAAATCCTATTTATAGGTACATATTTTTCACCAAGTAAGTAAATACGATTTTTAAGTTTTTTACAAAAAAGTCTATCTGTTATAAAAGAAAAGTTAACAATTATTCCGTCCGGGTATTCAACCCTATTGTAATCATCAAAAAATACACACAATTTTGCGAGTTCTTTAAGTTTATAAAGAAATTCTTTAGAGGGTTGATAACTATCAATAATAAGTATATCTGCAGATTTTAAATTAGAATAAACCCATTCATAATTATCCACCCATTCTACTTTAATTATGAAATCCCACATATCCAATTGTAGTGCTTTGTCCATTTGAACAAATATTCCTAAATCTGCAGTCTTAACTATATTCCTAAAGGTTTCATATATAGTCATCATCCTAAATAAATGACCGTATCCACGGTTTCCTACATCTGTAAGTATACATATCTTCATAACAATCTTTTTATTTCCAATCCTTTTTCTGTCTCCCTAACTTCGCAGGAAACATCAAAATATCTATGCAAACCAAACTCTATACATTTTTTACAGACCTCATTACCTTCTCTTAAAGAATTCAAATCAGATAAAGAGACATCAAGATAGTTAGGATGTAGAACATAATGCATCATATTGCAACATGTTAAAACGGAACCATCACTTCTTATAGTAGGGAATACTTTCCATACTGGACACTTCATGTTTCTGTGCTCATATGCAAATTCAAGCTGATCTTTAATTGAGTAGATAAGATAATTATCAAGCTCCTCTATTTCAGGAGGTAAAGGTTTACCGTGAACAATATGATCATATATTTTACCAGGAAAAGCATGAGCTATAATGGGATAAAATTGAAAACCTAAATCGCTTGTAAGATTTTTAACATACTGGAAATCACCATTAATATTATGCTTATATAGATGAAACATTATTCTTACAGTACTTTCAACATTGTATTTATCTATATACTTTCTCAGTAAAAAAAGATTTTTCTTAAACACCTCCCAGTTTCCACCAGTATGTGTTATTTCATAATTTTTACCCACACCAGAACAGGGAATAGCTATATAGTCTGGATTAGAAGCCACAAATTTTTCAAGGTGTTTTGTAAAATTAAGATTTGTAGAAACATCACTGGCAAGACCGAATTCCTTAGTTATTCTAATAAACTCGTCTATTCTGGGATGTAGTAATGGTTCACCCCATAAATACAGGTAAACAGAATTTAAAAATGGTATCTCCGTTGTCATTTTCTCCAGTATATCCCTAAACATGTTTACAGGCATAAAACCTGTTTTAACAGCATCCTTATGCCCACATTCACATGATATACACCTTAGGTTGCAGTTACCCACTATTTCTATAGTTGGCATATAATCACATAGATCTTCTAATATACGGACATAATCCCTATGCTTTTTAAAGCCATGATTTTCCAGAGTCTTTGAAAACTCTCTTTTCATTTTCCTATTTTTTGAAGCTATTATGACAAATGCATCTTCTGGAGAATGTTCCTTAAAAAAAATATCAGGCTCTATTATAGGGAACCCATCCCTTTTTTTATATCCAAAATCTCTTGAATCAACAAATCCCCCAACCTTAAATTTATGCTTTCTGAGTAATCTTGCCGTTCCTAAACCCTCTATATTCAAAGAAAATATGAATATATTCCTATTTCCAACTATATTTTTAAAAGAATTTATGTTATACATATTAAATACCTCCTAAGATTTTTTTAATATCTTCATAGAATATGTCTCTCTTCTCTCCTAATCCATTTCTAATATTTTTAAAATATTCAGCAACCTCACGTGATACTTTTTCAGATTTAATTCCATATTCCTCAAATCTTGTTTTTATACCTAAACCTCTAAAAATATTTTCAGTAAGTTCAATTGCTTTAATAGCGGTTTCTTTCTCAGATTTTTCGCTTATTCCCAAAACATTTCTGCCGTATCGGGCAAGTTTTTCCATCTTATCATTAAATTTATATCGCCACAAATTAAACAAAACTAAAGCCAATGCGCAAGCATGCTTAATACCATACAGAGTTGTTATTACATGTGAAATAGTATGAGTTGACCAGTCAGAAGGTACACCCCTGCTGAGTAAATTATTAAGAGCATTTGAAGATAACCACATAAAATTTGAAGCTAATGTATAATCATAAGAGAATTCAATCTTGCTCCATTTTTCTATGATTTCAAACAAACCCTTTAACAAAGCTTCCGCATATCCATCCTGTACGATCCCATCATGTTTACATGTAATATATTGTTCAACTATATGAACAAAACAATCAAATATACCAGCCACTATTTGTTCTTTGGGCAAACTCTTTAAAACTTCTGGATTAAGAACACTAAACTTAGGAAACGTAACTTCCGTAACACCAACAAGTTTTTCCTTAGTTTGAGTATTAGTTATTACAAATCCGCTATTGCTTTCAGAACCAGTGCCCACAGTCGTTGGCACAACACCCAGAGGTATACATTTTTCCGGAGGCTTTGCATTACCTCTCATAAATTCCCAAGCATCCCTATAGTTACTAAAAAAAGGCAAAATGGAAATAAATTTAGCAGCATCTATTACAGAACCACCACCAACCGCAAGTAGGAAATTTATATCCTTCTGCTTAATAATATCTGAGGCTTCAATACATTTTGCAAATTCAGGATTAGGTGTTATTCCTCCAAAAAGGATAACATCATATTTCTCTAATAAGGTAAGAATTTTATCTAATATTCCACTTTTTATCACAGATCCTCTTCCATATATTAACATTATTCTGCTATCGGACGGAATAAGCTCTGGTATTTTATTAAACGAATTTTTCCCAAAAATAATTTTTATTGGATTATAATAAACAAAGTCTTTCACTTTACGCCTCCTTAGGCACACAATAAAGTATTGTTTCCAAACCAAAATGCCTATGCTGTCTTAATAGAAATTTATAAAAATCAAAGTTTTCCAATATAAAAAGAGGTATATCAATTATATCCGATATTTTATGGTAAACCGCAATAGCTATTAATGGTTTATCATTTAGTATAATATTTCTCATACCTCTAAGAACTTCTATTTCATAACCTTCTACATCTATTTTAATAAAGTTAATCTTTGCATTATATAAAATATGATCCAAAGGCATGGTAATACGATGCATGCCATTATCCTTTACACAAGATGAACTTTTATTTTCTAAAAAAGGTACTTCGCTTATATTTTCAGATAGAATTAACGGTATATTAATAATATGTGATTCATTGAAAACTTTAGATAATTTTTTTAATGTGCTTACCAAATGCTCTTGATTTTCAAAAGAAGGTTCAAAGATATAAACATTTTTAACGTTTTTCCCAAAAAAGTTGAATAACCATACTGCTGTATCACCCTTATATGCACCCACATCTACAAACGTTAAATATTTATTTTGAAAAAATTCTAAAACTTCTTTTATAAAATATTGAGGTTCATTATCTGGAAAAGGGTAGCACGAATTGGATAAATCCTTTCTTAAACAAAGATGTTTATCAAATAAATACTTACTTCTTTCATCAATAAAATATGACTTTATTTTATCCGTTTTCTCATTATTAATACTAAATCCTTTATCAATATCTTTCCACCACAAAAATTTGTGTTCACTTACAAGAAATTTAAAAAAATCTGGATACATTTTAATAAAATCTGACAAAGTTACTATATTAATTTCCTTAAAGTCATAAACACTTACACTATCTTCTACGCCGAATTTCTTTACAAAAGGTGGTATTTCGTAATAAACTTGACAAGTTAAAGATAGTATAATTTCAATCTCACCCATAGAGGATACTTCAGAAGGATGCTTTATAGGTATATTTTCTTCCTTACCACTCTTATTTTCATCTATAAAGAAATCAATCCTTATACCTTTATTCTTCAAAAACCTGTATAAGATCTTGCCTACCGTACCCGCACCCCATATAGCATATCTCTTCATAGTTTTTCCAAAAATTCAAAGTTCTCCTTTTCCATATAAAAATCCCATATAAGCGGTACACTCCTGAAATCCTTACCTTCTTTATACTTAGCTAATGCTTCATGAATATAAAAATATAGATTCGCAAAAGCTTCTATAAAACCAGCAGGATGACCAGGTATCATCCTGTTGTAGATCTTTTCTTTTAAATTTGTATACTCTGTCCCTCTATCTATAATTAATCTTTCTCCTTTGGTATTACTTATTAAAAGCTTCTCAGGTTCCTCTTGAACCCATATTGCGGAAGCCTCCGTGCCATAAATTGCAACCTTCATACCGTTTCTATTTCCTAAGGCGACCTTACTTATCCACATATATCCATTGGTTCCATCACTAAACTCAAGCAATGCCTTAATATCATCAACTACATTAAACTTAGAATAGGATTTTCTAATAGATTTCACAGAATATATCTTTTTACCAGTCACAGTTTTTAGAATGGAAAATAAATGGGAAGCAAGATCAAGGGCTATAGTTGGTATTTTGCCATCCTTTTTTCTCCACCAAGGTGGATAATCCACGCTTTTGGGAGGTCTTAAAAAGCTTTCCTGTGGCATTTCTAAAGTAACACTTATTATCTTCCCAAAAAAGTTTTGTCCCACAAGCTCCTTTAAGTAGATGAGCATAGGGTAAGCAATATAATTATAGGTAACTACAAGAAATTTATCTTTTATATCCTTAATGTTTTTTTCAATTGCAAGTATTTCCTCCATATTTGAAACAAGAGGTTTCTCACATATAACAGGTATATTGTTACGCAAAGCTTCAATCACATAATTAAAATGGGTGGGTGTTGGTGAAAGGACAACTAAAGCGTCTATATTTTCCCTTTCATACTCTATTAAATCCTGGAAGTTATTATAAAATCTCTCAACTCCCCAGTATTCTGCAGTTTTCTTATTAATTTCTTCATTTCTGCTGAAAAATCCCGAACATACCTTAAATCTATTATCCATCCTTGATGCTACAAAATGTATATATCCAGCAATTGAGTTTATTCCTCCTCCTACAAAAGCTAATTTGAATGTATCCATACCCTATAAATCGTCATAAACCAAGCGGTATTAAATTAACTTCTCCAGCTCCTCTTCCGTTAATTCCCTGTCCTTTTCCAAGGATCTTCTGTAGCCTTCATCTCTCCTTATATGCACATTTATTTTAGTAACATCTGGATTTTTCCTTAAAAACTCCATTACATCTTCAAAAGTAAAATCTTTCTTTTTTGCATATACATTATCAAACACAATTTGAAGAACTTCATAATCTTCTTCTCTGTCAAGGGTAAGCCTTATATGAGATAAATTTTCAGGACATATAACCCTCTCTATCTTTTTTGCTATTTTGAACATATAAGGCACAACATGTTCCCTTTCGGATAAAAGCCTTGCCTCTTTCCATGCTCTTCTCAATAAATCAAAAGTAAACGTACCAAAGTCAAAACCATTGGGATATAGATCGTTATATACCATATCCGCTTCTGTTTCCAAATGTTTTTTTACCACCTTGTCTATTATGTTAGGATCAACCAACGGGCAATCTGATGTAATCCTTACTATGCAATCTGCCATAGCAAGCCTTGCACATTGATAATATCTATCAAGAACATCGTTTTCAGATCCTGTAAACACCCTGAAACCCATATTAGCCACCATTTTCACAATGGGAAGGTCCTCTTTTTTCATTGTGGTAGCAACTATAACCTCATCAACCAGTTTAGCCCTCGCTGTTCTTTCTATTACATGTTCAAGAACAGTTTTATCACCGAGAGGAAGTAATACTTTACCCGGAAGTCTGGAAGATCCGGTCCTTGCTTGTATAATAGCAACGACTTTCATTATTTTGTTAGCTTATCCACCCAAAACCTATTACTGCCTTAATATTACTTTTTGTTTTTTCTTCAGATTCACCCGTTTCTAAGGAGCCATGTAGAAAGTTAGTACCGCTAAAGTATATTTTAATTTTATCACCAGTATCTAACGGAGTATTAGATGTAAATACCATACCAGATTTCCAACCATAACTACTTATCAAAGGTTCATCCGACACCCTCTCCCAGTGAATGCAATCTTTACTATAGGCAAGATAAACTTCTATTTTTCCCCAGTGGGTTCCTTCTGGTATTTCGTGGTCTATAAAAAATAACCAAAGAAAGCCTAAGTAGTAGTCTTTGTAGTTAAAGGGACAAAGTCCGTAAAAATCAGCCCACTTAAAACCCTTCTCTCTGGCAAGATTGTCCTCTTTTTCTGAAGGTATCCATATAGTCCTAGGTCTTGTCCATGTAATGAAGTCTTTACTCGTTGACATACCTATGCATCTTCTCGTCCTTCCCTCCTGATCTATCTTATAAGTTTTTACCATAGCCCTATAAATCTTTTTCCTTTTATCAAAGAATACAGGAGCCACATCACTGTACCAAACCTTGCCTGTTTTCTTATTTGGAAATTTCATTAAAGGAATAACAGGATTTCCTTCATATTCTTCAAAGTTTATACCATCCTTTGAAAAAGCAACACAATAGCCCTTAGAAGTATAACCGAACATCTTATAGGGGTATTCTTCCTTGGGATTGTATATTACGGATGGTATATGATAATCCATAACAACATTGCTCATAAGATTAAGATTTTCCGTTTTGTGATAAAAATCTTTAATTTTGTTATTGATCTCCACCGTAGGATAAAGCTTAGGGACGGTTTCATTCAAGGGTTTTATCAAAGGTTTCTCCCAATTTATACCGTCCTCAGATTCCGCAAGGCAGACAAAATAGCCTATACCATCCACATAACTTTGGTAGTACATTCTTAACTTGTGTTCAAGTTCTACAACAGATCCGTAAAGGTATGTACTTAAACCCTCCCATGGATATTCAGGTGTTATAATAGGATTCCTTTTAAATTCCTCAAACCTCATCACAGCATCCTCAGATTTTTAACTGTCTCAATTACATAATTTAATTCCTCTTCTCCCATATATGGATATATCGGTAATGAAATCTCACTTTTATAGAATACCTCCGCATTGGGACATAAACCCTTTTGATATCCCATATTTCTGTAAATGGGATGCCAATAAACGGGAATATAGTGAACTTGGACACCGAGACCTCTCCCTCTGAGTTCATTAAATATATAAGCCCTTTGAGAAGGATCTTTTAATCTTATAGGGTAAAGGTGATAAGAATGATAGGCATACGGTTTTTCCACGGGTGTTTCAAATAGATCTATGTTGCCGAAATAATGGTTGTATATGTTTGCTATCTCCCTTCTCCTTCTAACAAATTTATTTAGCTTTTTGAGTTGGGATATTCCCAAAGCACATTGAATATCCGTTATTCTTAAATTCAAACCCACATATTGACACTCATAGTACCATTCCCCTTCTTTTTTATTCCTTACTATACCGTGATTTCTGAATATTAAAAGTTTTTCATATATATCCGCATTGTTTGTAAGTACCGCACCCCCTTCGCCTGTCGTTATATGTTTCACGGGATGAAAACTGAAAACTGTTGCGTCTGAATATTTACAGCTACCTATTTTTGAATTTTTATACATAGCACCCAACGCATGACACGCATCCTCCACAACCTTTAAATCATATTTATCAGCCAAAGCCTTCACCTTTTCCATATCTACAGGATGCCCCGCATAATGAACAGGTACTATAAGTTTTGTCTTTTCTGTTATAAGCTCCTCTATTTTACTTGTGTCCATATTACCAGTGTCCCTTTCAACATCAACAAATACGGGTTTTGCCTTAAGCCATAGTCCTGCATTGGTTGTAGCCACAAATGTAATTGGTGTTGTTATAAACTCGTCTCCCTCTTTAAGACCTACCGCCCAATATACTGCAAGAAGGGCGGATGTACCGCTGTTAAAAGCAACCGCATATTTGACACCGCAATATTCTGCAAGTCTTTTCTCAAATTCCTCTATCTTAGGTCCTTGGGTTATCCAATCCGACTTTAAAACATCAATAACCGCCTTTATATCTTCATCGTCTATCCACTGCCTGCCGTAAGGTATCATTTTTGGAATTCTAAACTATCAACAAGTTTCTTGAGATCTTCAACTTTAAGCCACCAATCATTTTTATCACTGCGATAAATAAAGCCATCTGGCAACCTTGCATATCCCCCCCATTTTTTCAAATGTTTTGATTCAAAGGCAAACTCAGGTAAGACAACAAAATAATATCTACCATTGGCATTTATTTTAATTGTATGCCTTGCTTCATCTTCCGATATCAGGGTTTCATGAAGTTTCTCTCCTGGTCTTATACCTATAAATTTAAATTTACAATCCGGACACATAGCTTTGGCAAGATCAATTATTCTCATACTCGGGATATATGGAACAAAAACCTCACCTCCCTCGGCTTCCCGTAGGGCAAACAAAACAAGATCTACAGCTTCATCAAGGGTTATCCAAAATCTTGTCATCCTTTCATCAGTAATAGGTAGTTCCTTACATCCTTCCTCCACCAACTTTTTAAAATAGGGTATTACACTACCCCTGCTACCCACAACATTTCCATATCTGACCACGGAAAAGCATGTATCTTTGGCACCCGCATAGGAATTTGCTGCAATAAGAAGCTTTTCCATTGCCAACTTTGTAGCACCGTAGAGATTTATCGGATTAACAGCTTTATCCGTGGACAAGGCTATGACTTTCTTAACCCCCCTGTCTATAGCTGCATCAATAATATTCTGTGCACCCATTATATTTGTCTTCACAGCCTCTATAGGATTGTACTCAAGAATTGGTACATGCTTTAAAGCGGCGGCGTGTATTATATAATCAACTCCCTCAAAGGCTCTGTAAAGCCTGTCTTTGTCCCGTATATCACCTAAGAAAAATCTTAGCTTATCCCTAAATTCATAAAACTCCTGTTGCATATTGTACTGTTTGTATTCATCCCTTGAAAATATTATTACTTTTCTTGGATTCTGCTCCTTCAATATCTTTCTTACAAAAACCCTACCGAATGATCCCGTCCCCCCCGTTATCATCACAACCTTTCCGTCAAGAATACCCATAATAATATTTATCAACTTTTTCCGTTAAATTTTTAATTAAAAAGTTTACTTCAAAACACCCCCTTTCCTCACACACATCTGGAAAACAAGGGCTACAAGGGAGGGGTTTATTTATTATGTGAACATGCTTGCCTATGGGACGCCATATTATGGGATCCGTAGGTCCGAATATAACAAAGGACCTTACACCGAGGTATGAAACGAGATGGGATATACCGCTGTCAACCCCTATGTAAAGGCAAGCTCCTTTAACATCCGCCGAAAATTTAAGAAGGTCTTCAATCTTATATATGGGATGGAAATAATTTATAACCCATTCATCCGCTTCACCTACTATGTACAAAATATCCATACCCTTACTCCTTAAAATCCTTTCAATCTCCAAGAATATCTTAGGATCTGGTACCTTTTTCATTGATCCGCTGGACGGGGCAATTGCTACCTTCCCTTTAAATGGGCTTTCTTTTGAAGCTTTAACTGGCAACTCAAGAGAGAATTCACATGGCAAGCCCAGTGATGTAAGGTAATGGTCAACAAGCCATCTCCTGCTTTGAGGAAAAGGCTTTATGTTTCCGTCAATAGATATATTTATTTCAAGATCAAATTCATCTTCTGGTATCTCATAATGGATAGAGTCAGCCCAACCTACTTCCTTAGCTATCCTGTAATAGTCCGTGTTACCCACAGCGGTTATGTGATAACCTTTTCTTTTTAATATTTCCAATATGGGAAATGTAAGGAGGGTGTCTCCTAATGCTCCTCTTCTGTAAAGGAGGGCTTTTTTCATTGGCTTTATAATTATTTATTATGAAAGATATTATAATTTCTTCATTTGAGGAAAGCGCAAGGGTTAAGAAAAAGTTCATTGAGGAAAATACGGAAAATCTCCTAAGAATAGGGCTTCTTATATCGGACAGTCTAAAAAAGGGAAGAAAACTTTTAATATTCGGTAACGGCGGAAGTGCAGCGGATGCCCAGCACATAGCAGCGGAGATCGTCGGAAGATACAGAAAGAAAAAAATAGGTCTTCCTGCCATAGCCTTAACAACCGACACATCCATCCTGACAGCTTTGGGCAACGACTTCGGCTATGAAAGTATATTTGAACTACAAATTGAAGCCCTCTGCAGAGAGGGTGATGTATGTATGGGTATAAGCACATCCGGAAATTCGGAAAATGTTATAAGAGGTATAATCAAAGCGAAAGAGATGGGAGCCATAACGGTGGGGCTAACGGGTGAAGAGGGAGGAAGGTTGGCGGAAGAGGCGGACTTTGTACTTAAAGTACCTTCAAAGGAAACACCCAGAATACAAGAGTGTCATATTACCATAGGTCATGTTTTATGTGAGATAATAGAGATGTTGCTGTGAGAAGGGTTTTCCTTTTTGTAAAGGATAGCGAGGAAGCAAGGGAAACCGCAGGCAATATAGCGGAGTTTCTACACGGTAAAGGTATCCATGTTCTCAGTCAGGTGAATGTTGAAGGGGTTGAATGTGCTTCCGAGCCGAAGGACTGCGATCTTATGGTTGTAGTGGGAGGAGACGGGACCTTTTTGGCAGGTGCTAGGATGGCATCAAGGCACGGGGTACCGGTGGTGGGAGTCAATGAGGGCAGGTTCGGTTTTCTTACGGAGATAGAAAGGGATGAGGCAAAGGAAATATTAGAGATGATCTTTGAAGGCAAGATAAAGCCGAAACAGAGGATGATGCTTTCCGTCTTTCTTGAAAGAAAGGGGAAAAGACACTTTATCGGCAATTATCTAAATGATGTTGTCATATCAAAGAGTAACATAGCAAGGCTAATAGAAACGCAGGTGTGGGCAAATGATCACTATATGGTAAATGTTTTCGGAGACGGCGTTATAATATCAACACCTACCGGCTCAACAGCCTATGCCTTATCCGCGGGAGGACCCATAATATACCCTTATAAAGAGGCAATCCTGTTCGTTCCCGTATGCCCCCACACCCTCTCCAACAGACCCGTTGTTCTGCCCCCAGATTTTTCCGTTAAAATAACCGTCCTGTCTAAGAACAGATCATCCTTCCTTACCCTTGACGGTCAGAAGGGTACCTTCTTGAAGGAAGGTGATACGGTTATAGTTACGAAATCGGAAAATTATTGTTTAACATATTCCCATCCTGAGAAGAGCTTTTTTGATATACTCATGAAAAAGCTAAGGTGGGGCTGATGATAAGGGCATTCGTCGGTTTCTTTACTACAAAGAAGATATATGAACATGTTGAAAGGCTTGAAGAGGAAGCAAAGGGAATTATAAAGGGTAAGTGGACGGATCCTCAAAATCTTCATATAACCCTTCAGTTCATAGGCTATATTGATGAAAATAAGGCTGTTGATATAATAAAGAATATCCAAACAATCACAGAAACCTACAAACCCTTCTCGGTAAAATACAAATCACTCGGAGCCTTCCCTTCCCCAGACAAGCCAAGGATACTCTGGATAGGTGTGGGGGAAGGAAGTTCAAAGCTTAAAGCGATAGCCAAGGAGATCCAGAAGATAAATAAAAGATCGGGAATAAATCCAGATTCAAAGCCCTTTCATCCTCATGTAACAATATGCAGGATAAAGGAAGCGGACAGCAAAAAGGTTGCAAAGTTCATTAAAAAATATAAAAATTTTTCCTTCGGTGAAGAAACCGTTGAGAGGATAGCCCTTATAAAAAGTACACTTACCCCAGTTAATCCCGTTTATACAGTAATTGAGGAGTTTTACTTGAGAGGAAAAAAGGATGGCAACATACAAAGAAGCAGGCGTTGATATAGACAAGGCAAACGAGTTTGTAAGATACATAAAAGAAAAGGTTAAGCTTCCGGAAACGGTTATAAACCCCTCAGGAGGATTTGCATCGGGCTTTATTTTAAAAAATTTCAAAGAACCTGTAATAATGACATCAACGGACGGGGTGGGAACAAAGCTTAAGATTGCCCAAGCTGTTGATATACACAATACGGTGGGTATAGATCTTGTAGCTATGAATGTAAATGATGTTTTAACATCAGGAGTGGAACCCTTGTTTTTCCTTGATTATATAGCTTCTGGAAGGATAGAAATAAGAATACTAAAAGAGATAATGGAAGGTATTTTAAAGGGATGTGAGATTGCACAAGTGTACCTTATAGGAGGGGAAACCGCGGAGATGCCTTCTTTTTATCCTGATAATGTCTATGACCTTGCGGGATTCTGCATAGGCATAGGGGAAAGAAAGGATCTTGCAAATGTAGATGAAATAAGAGAGGGGGATGTACTTATAGGGATAAGATCAAGCGGAATACACAGCAACGGATATTCTTTGGTGAGAAAGATTATTGAAGATAAAAAGATAAACTACAACGATTTTATAGAAGAATTTAACAAAAAACTATGGGAAGTACTCCTTGAACCTACAAGGATATATACGAAACAAGTGAAAAGTATAAAGGATGCCGGAATAAGAATAAAGGCATCCGCCCACATAACCGGTGGTGGCATCGTTGAAAATGTAAAAAGGATAGTCCCTGATAATCTTAATGCGGTTATAGAAAAGAAAAAAATTCCCGAGAATCCCGTATTTAAATGGATAAAAGAGGTAGGAAAGGTTGAAGAGGGGGAGATGTACAGAACATTTAACATGGGTATGGGCTTTGTTTTAGTAGTTGAAGAAAGGGATAGGGATGAGGTTTTGAATTTGCTCGGTGAGGAGGGTTTTATCTGCGGGTATATGGAAAAGGGATCAGGAGATGTCCTTCTTACTTGAGTTTATTATTTCCCACTGATATATCTTTTCTTTAACCTTTCTTACAAGAAGATTGTAAAAAATAATGGAAGGTATAGCTACAAGCAATCCTACCGCTGTAGCCTTGAGGGCTAAGGCAAGACTTGCCATTATCCTTTTGGTATCAATGTAACCCGTTTCGCCTACCGTGTAGAAGGTTAACATTATACCCAATACCGTACCGAGAAGACCTATATAGGGGGCATTTGACCCAACCGTGGCTATAAGGTGAAGTCTTTTGGTAAGAACAAGTTCAAGCTCTTTTTTATTATTGTAAGAAGAGGGATCCGTTTTTCTTATAAACACCCACCTTTCCATTGCAACAGCAACAGAAAGTATGCTCATTATTATCAGGATACCTATGATACCGTAATCAACGAGGGCGGTAAGGAAGTCCATCACATGCCTATGATTTTTATAATGACCCTTTTGGGTCTCTGTCCGTCATACTCCGCATAAAATACTTCCTGCCACGGACCGAGATCCAACTTACCATCCGTCACTGGAAGGACAACCTGGAGATGGGTAAGCAGATTTTTAAGATGGGCATCCCCGTTATCCTCTCCCGTCCTGTGATGCTTATAATCAACCCTGAAGGGAGCAAGATCCTCAAGCCACTTCCATATATCTTCATGAAGACCTTCCTCATCATCTTGAACTATAACGGATGCGGTAAGATGCATTGCGGAAACCAAGCAAAGACCCTCCCTTATTCCTGACTCTTCAACAGCCTTTTTTACCTCATCCGTTATCCTTATAAGCTCCCGTCTCTTCTTTGTGTTAAAGGTAAGATACTTGGTGTAAGCCTTCATCATAAACCTTTTTCCGCCATATAGAGTACGAGGTCCCTTAGTCTGCAGGAGTATCCCCATTCGTTATCGTACCAGGCTCCCACATGCACAAGGTTGCCTATAACTTGGGTAAGACCAGCGTCAAATATGGCGGAATGGCTGTTACCTATTATGTCTTGGGAAACCAAGGGCTCATCCGAATATTCCAAAATACCTTTCAGGCTACCCTCTGCGTACTCTTTAAACTTTTCATTAACCTCCTCCACTCCCGACGGTTCCTTTTCCACTATAACCGTAAGATCTATAAGGGATCCGTCCGCAACGGGAACCCTTCTGGCTGTACCGTCAAGCCTTCCTTTAAGTTCAGGTATCACTTCACCTATTGCCTTTGCTGCGCCAGTTGTTGTAGGAACTATATTTATAGACGCTGCCCTTGCTCTTCTGAGGTCCTTATGGGCAAGATCAAGTATCCTCTGATCGTTTGTGTAGGCATGAACAGTAACCATATAACCCTTAACAACACCGTAACTCTCCGAAAGCACCTTAAGGACAGGAGCAAGACAGTTTGTAGTACAAGAGGCATTGGACACTATGTTATGATCAGAAGGATTGTAGGATTCATGATTAACACCCATAACTATGGTAATATCTGGATTCTTTGCAGGAGCTGATATTATTACCTTTTTTGCACCGCCTTTAAAGTGAAGCTCCGCCTTTGCCCTTTCTCTAAAAAGCCCCGTTGATTCTATAACTATATCAACTCCCAAATCACCCCAAGGAATCTCGGAAGGGTCCTTATGGGATAATACCTCTACCTTCTTTCCGTCAACCTCTATAAAATCATCCCCCGCCCTTACTTCTCCTGGATACCTGCCGTGAACCGAATCGTACTTCAAAAGATGGGCAAGGGTACTGCTATCCGTCAGATCGTTAACCGCAACGATGTCTATATCGTAGCCCCTGCATGCCCTGAAGAAGCTTCTTCCTATCCTGCCAAATCCGTTTATACCTACCTTTATACCCATGACCAATATTTTACCCGAACTTCACAAAGATTCTACACTTCTAAACTGCAAGGCTTCCGCTATGTGATGTTGCTTTATTGTTTCCTCTCCCTCCATATCCGCTATGGTTCTCGCAACCTTGAGGGTCTTGCTGTATTCCCTACCGCTCATATTAAATCTGTTAACAGCACTACTCAAAAGCCTCTTTGCATCATCAGAAAGCACACAGTACTTATTTATTTCCGCCTCCGTCATATTGCCATTGTAATCCGTTTTGCTATTTTTAAATCTCTCCCTTTGGATATTTACAGCCCTCATAACCCTTTCCCTTATAACGGATGAGGGTTCCCCCTCGGGCGCCCTTAAAAGGTCTTCCTCCTTTATATGTTCCATCCATACCTTCAAATCAATCCTGTCCATTATTGGTCCGGATATCTTTGATCTGTAAGATTTTATTTGGGAAGGTGTGCATGTACACTGCTTGTAGGGATTACCGTAGTTACCGCACGGACACGGATTCATAGCACCTATAAGCAGAAACCTTGCTGGGAAACTCACCCTTGCCTGGGATCTGCTTATGTTTATAACCCCCTCTTCCAAGGGTTGTCTCAGCACCTCTATGGTTTTTCTGTTAAACTCTGGTAATTCATCAAGAAACAAAACACCCCTGTGGGCAAGGGAAATTTCGCCTGGGACGGGATTCTGACCACCACCTACTATTGCAACATCTGAAGAGGTATGATGGGGACTTCTGAAAGGCCTCACCCTTATAATAGTGCCGTCCAAAAGACCAGCAACGCTGTATATAACGCTTATATCTATTGCCTCCTCAAAGGTAAGGGGAGGCATTATGGTTACTATCCTTTTTGCCAACATACTTTTGCCTACACCAGGAGGACCTACCATGAGCATGTGATGGAAACCACTCGCTGCTATCTCTATAGCCCTTTTTGCAAGGGCTTGTCCCTTAACATCCCTCATATCAATATCAAAGCGAAGAGGAACAGACTCAAAGGGTTTGGGCTTTATAGGAAGCTTTTCAATTTCTCCTTTGAAAAAAGAAACTACCTCAGATATACTTTTGAAACCGTAAATTTCAACACCGCTTACAATAGCAGCCTCCTCACCGTTATCCTCCGGTACTATAAACCTCCTGAATCCCTCTTTTTTCAAGGATAATATTATGGGCAATATACCCCTTATCCTGTTTATTGTCCCGTCTAAGGAAAGCTCACCCAATATTACAAACTCCCTAAGGGCTTCAAGATCAATAACGCCAGAAAGACCTAAAAGCCCCAAGGCTATGGGAAGATCGTATAAGGTTCCCTGCTTCCTTATATAAGAGGGTGAGAGGTTAACTGTTATCTTCTTGTTAGGAAAGGGAAATCCTGAATTTTTTATAGACGCCCTGACCCTATCCCGTGACTCCCTTATGGCGGAATCGGGCAAACCTACTATAGAAAATTGAGGAAGACCATTAGAAAGGTCTATCTCAACCTCAATTGGGAACCCCTCAATGCCTACATAACCGCCACTGTAAACAGTACAGTACATGGCTGTCACTCCACCGCATATATACCGGGCAGATGTCTTCCCTCTTCATCCCAATCCATACCGTAACCTACGAGAAAAACATCGGGTACCGTAAAACCAACAAAGTCAACCCTTATATCCCTATTTTCCTCCTTTTCCTTCCTAACCGCAACACAGGTGGCAAACTTACCCGGTTCCTTTTTTCTTATAAATTCCACAATCTCCCTGAAGGTGTTTCCCGTATCAAGTACATCATCAACGAGCAAAACACTTTTTCCCTTTATATCAATATCTATATCCTTGATTATTTTTATAATGCCAGATGACTCCATTGAAGACCCATAACTGCTCACCCAAAGGAAATCAACCTTTATCCTCCTTTTAATGGTTCTTACCAAATCCGCAGCAAAGATGAAAGCACCTTTTAAAAGGCATATAACTATAATTTCTTCATCCTCAAAGTACTCTTCTATGCCTCTTGCAATATCCCTTACCCTCCCTTCTATATCCTTCGCATCTATAAGAAGCCTTAGGGGTCTATCTTTTACCTTCAACACATCCTATCTCCTTTCCCATTAGCAGTGCATCTTCTCCGTCAGAATAAAATTTCTTTCTTTCTCCGAGTATTTTAAAGCCGAGACTCTTGTAAAGCTTTATTGCTTTTATGTTTGATTTCCTCACATCAAGGAGTATTCTATCAATACTGTTACTTAACCTTCCCATTACCTCTTTAAAGAAGTACTTACCGAGTCCCAAACCCCTGTAAGCCTTGTCTATAGCAAAGGTCATAACCGTTGCTTCCTTATCTATAATCCAAAGGATTAAATAGCCTATTATTTTATTCTCCTTCTCAAGCACATACTTGTAAGAGTAAGGAAGCCCAAATTCCCTTTTGAAGGCTTCAAGTAGCCATGCATCGGTGGTAAATGATTCCTTGTTTATCCTGTAAACATGGGGAAGATCATCCTCCAACATTTCTCTTATGACTAAATCCCCATGTCCTTCGCCTGTTCCTCCGTTAATACCCTCTCTTCCTCCTTTTCCTCGGAAGACTTTGAACCGCATCTGTCAAGAAGCTCCTTCAATTTTACGGGAGCTTCCGTAAGGGGCAAGGAGGAATCATATATTTCTCCCTTAACACCGCACTCCTTAAAGGTTTCATAAAGCATCCTTAAACCCTTCTCCGCTTCTGGTCCGTTTCTTCTAACAACCCATATCCAATTAGGATCAAGTTTTCCTTCTTTCTTCAGGTCCCTTATGGCATTAGCCACACCTTCTCCCAATGTTACATCTATCCTCGTATTATTTGCAGTACCTCCGCATACCAGAACACCCCTTATACCAGGCTTTGAAAGGATAATCCTTGTTATCTTATACATCTTTTCCGCGGGAGGGTTACCGCCTATATCGGTAAAGTTTGCAGGCTTAAGACCTATTGCATAAGTGGTCTCTATGGTAACAGTTGAACCTCCTCCTCCAAAGGTCATCATTGCTATATCTCCGTCCATCTCCACATAGGAACCAGCCTTTCCTCTGTGATCATCCCTGTCTATCTCAGCCGCGGCAATCTCCCTTTCCGTAGGAGGTCTTTTCATAGCACTCCTTACACCGTAGATCTTTGACGGCGGTACGGATGCATCATCATCTATTATCACAACAGCATCAAGGGCATAAATCTTCAGTTTTCCACCCACATCGCATATAGCAAGAGGATTTATTTCAAGGAGCCTTGCCTCCGCTTCCCAAAAGGCTTTGTACATATTTGCTATAACCTCAGAAAGCTGTCTCAGAACGGATATATACTCATGGGGGAATCCAAGCTCAAGCAGATAATTCCTTACCATATAAGGATACAAACCCTTGAGGGGATTTATCTCCCATGTTCTTACCTTTTCTGAAGGCACCTCCTCAATGTCCATCCCTCCCTCAAGACTCAAGGTTAAAACGGGAGCCCTAACCTCCGTTGAATAGGTTATGGAAGCGTAAAGCTCTTTAACAATATTAGCCTTTTCACTTACAAGGATACCTACGGGTTTTTCACCGTAAACAGGATAATCAAGTAGATACTCAAACTCCTTTATGGCTTCTTCAGGGGAGGTACATATCTTTATAGCACCCGCCTTACCCCTTTTTCCGACGAGTACTTGAGATTTTAAAACACACTCACCAAGCTGGTTAATAAAGTTAACCACATCATCATTAAGGGAATCCGCAAATATATACTTTACTGTGGGTATGCCGTACTTTTTGAATATCTTATCGTAAGCTTCGTACTCATAGAGGTTCATTACATACCTCCACGCTGTTGTATATGTTTAACATTTTACTACAAATCCTCCGCCCAAAGTCCCTTTCTTTTCTCCCGTGCATATCTCTGAGCCATTAAGAATCTGCCCACATACTTCACATTTGGAGGTCTTGTATAAACAGTCGCATAGCCTTCTCTTATTATAAGTTCGTTAAACAGAGTCTTTTTATCAAGCCATACATAAGCAAGTAGTCTTCCGTATCTGTCCCTCTTCTCTATGTCAAACTCAAGGAATACAGTTTTTCCCTTTTTGAGATATTTTTTAGTAAAACGGGTAGCCTTCTTTCCCATTTCTATTATTTTCTTCAGACTTATACCGCTTCTCCGCGAATCCCTGAGTGCCTTCTTGTTGGGTCTGCTTTCGGGTGTATCAACACCTATAAGTCTTACCCTCTCCTTTTTACCTTTAAGAAGACATACAAAGGTGTCCCCGTCCACAACCCTCAATACTTTACAAGGAACAAGTTCCTTACCGTAGCTGAGGGTAAAAATAAGGATTAAAGTTAAAATCAAAGTCCTCATGGCAGATGTACAATTATAAAGCTTATATTATCGTAACCGCCCCTCTCCAGCGCATTCCCAAGAAGGATTGATGCGGACTCATTCATATCCTTGTTTTTAACAATGTTTAAAATCTCTTCATCGGAAAAATGCTCCCAAAAGCCGTCCGTACATAGGAGAAGATATGACCCCTCTTTTACCTTAAATTCTCCTTTTAAAAACTCGGGGGTATAATCCTCTCCGTCCCCTATAAGGGCGGAAGTGAGCATACTCCTTAAAGGATAGTCCCTTATCTCATCATACCCTATCTTACCCTCTTCATAAAGATTCCATGCCTCAGTAAAATCCCGGGTAAGAAGCTTTATAGTATCATCTATAACATAAATCCTGCTGTCTCCCACATGACCTATTTTAATAGTATCCCCATTAAGTATTACAAAGGAAAGGGTAGTACCCATACCCTTCCTTTCAGGATGAAGGGTAATGTTCTCATCAAGGGCTTTTTTCACGGAAGAGATAAGGCTATCAATATCTCTTATACCCTTTTCATAAAAGTTCTCCCTTAAATAATACAGTACCACCTCACTTGCAATATGACCCGCGGGATGCCCACCCATACCGTCTGCAACAGCAACAATGTGATTGCCTTCAAGTTCGGAAAGGAAAGGATCGCTAAGAGAAACACCGTTTATAAGGGTCTTGCCTACAAGAATTGCATCTTCATTTATATGTCTGTAATTGCCTACATGCGTAATCGCAGAAATTTTATATTTCATTCCCTGAATATATGACCCTCAAGGGGCTGAACATCTATACCCTTTTCCTTTAAGAAGTCTATAACCCTCTCTATTTCTTCCTCTTCTCCGTCAATCTCCACAACCAGCACACCCGTATCCTTAGTAACTGTTGCTTTTCTTATATTTAGGACAATATCAAATTTCTTACACACCATACATATTATAGGCTCTTTAACGAGGTCTTCTTTGTATATTAATTGCACTCTTATTTTTTGCATTTTTATTGATTATACTACAGTGAACTGACGGGAACGCCAACATAATATCCTTGAGAATAATCTATCCCTATCTCTTTAACAGCCTCAAAAACCTCCCTTGAATTTACAAACTCCGCAATTGTTTTAATATTAGCCTTTTTTGCAAAGGAAACTATTGTTTCAACCACAAGCCTTGCGTTTGTATCTTTATGAATATTCTTTATAAGACTGCCGTCAATCTTAAAGTAATCAATATCCTTGTTTATAAGATAAGAAAAGTTAGAGTATCCGCTTCCGAAATCATCTATAGCTATCTTAACACCGTACTCTTTTATCTTCCTTATAAAAGATGAAAATTCTTCGTAATCCTTAACCTCTTCACTTTCAAGTATTTCAAAGGTAAGCCTGTAAGAAACATCCTTGAACTCTTCAAGAACCGCATATATGTATTCCCTCGTACTTTTATTAACTATATCCTCAAGGGAAATATTTATAGAAAAGTCATAATCTTTGTCACGAAAATACATGAATGTTTTGTGTAGGATTATCTTCGTAAGTTGACCGTAGAGCTTTGATTCCTTAGCTATGGGAAGAATATCCTCAACATCAAAGGCATTGCCATCATCACCTATTACCCTCATCAGCGCTTCATACTTCTCTATTTTCTCGGTTGTATTGTTCATTATGGGCTGATAGTAAGGTACAACCCTGTCATTGCTTATGGCATCCTTTAAAGCCCTTATAAGTTTAAGGTTTCTTTCTATCTGTTTTTTATTGTCAATCTCATAGGAATAAACAACCACCTTGGACCTGCGCGTTCTCTGGGAATGTTTAAGGGCAATATCCGCTGTTTCTATAAGGGGTTGTTTTGTAGAGATACCCGCGGTTACACTTATGGATATCTCATTGTTCTCATAAATAAATCTATGATTTTCAACCTTTTCAATTATCTGATTCACTATTTCCTCATAAGAAATCTCAAGTTTTGCATCAAATAATATTCCAAAATCGTCAGCTCCCAATCTGTAAACCTTCCCTCCAAGCTCTTCCGGTACTATATCACGCAGTAGATCCGCAAGCTCTTTTAATACATAATCACCCGCCTTAGTACCGTATAGGTCGTTTATACTCCGAAAATCGTCTATGTTTATAAGAACAAAGAATGGATTCTTTACATTCTTTACATCCTCCTCAAAAGAATATCTGTTGGGTAAGCCCGTAAGATTGTCGTGCCTTATGGAATACTCAAGGGTCTTCCTGAGAGCCTGAAGGTTTTTATTTTCTTTATCAAGTCTGAAAAGCAGATAAATTATGTATCCTACTCCTGAAACAAAGGTGGTCGTAAAGAAGGCAGTGAACAGTGAAATTGTTTTTGCTTCATTGCTAAATCTTTGAGAAAAGACATCTTCAATCTCGGAGAGGGTTCGCCTTGTTTTTATTTCCAAAATATTCTTTATAATCTCCGTATAAGAATCAAAAAAGTTAAAAAAGGTATATACATTTGCAACAAAAGTACGATTAAAGGATTCTTTTTCTGGATCCTTAAATTTAAAGTTCTTCAAAGTTTCTATATCCTTCTTTATACTTAATACAAAATCAAGATCCATTGCATTCCTTGAAAGATAAATACTTGAAACTATCTTAGCCAACATATAGGTATATCTCAGATCAGAAATATTTTTCACCGATTGCATATACCTAAGCGTAAGCAAAGGTAAATATATAGCTGTATTTTTTATAGGTGAATTTGCAGTCTTGAAATCTTCTATATATTTTTTCTTCTTGTTCCATAACTTTTTATAAACCTTTATTAAATTCACAATGTCAGAATACTCCCCCTTTTTAAGATAATCATCCTTTTCCAACATTTCTATATACTTATCCAACTCCTCCATATAATCATTTAGCTGATCATAGTTGTAGTAAAGGATAAGCCCTGCTTTAAATATCTCCCCATCAACCTTGGTTTCAATTCCCTCTATTGTTTTTATAATCCTGAGTATCCTCTCATGAGAACTTATAACCCTTTTGGTGTAGCTGTCAAAGGATATAAAAAGGACGGTAATTACAACAATAAGGGCGGAAAATATGTAAACCTTCCTCAGCATATTACCTCTTAAGTATAGCCGGCATTTCCCCAGTCAGAGATTTCAGAAAATCTACAATTTTGGTCACTTCTTCATCGGTCAGCGTTATACCGAGCTGGTGGTAAGCCATCTTTTTAACCGCCTCCTCCAATGTACCCGCACTTCCGTCATGGAAGTAGGGATAAGTAATAGCAACATTTCTGAGTGACGGTACCTTATACACATTCTTATCCTCTTCCCTTCCTGTTATCTTATATCTATCGGGAAAGTAAGGCTCCCATTTATAGGGATTAACAACCCCGAATTTTTGAAAGGAGTTACCTCCTATGTTTATACCATTGTGACATGTTATACACCCGAGCTTCTTAAAGAGGGCATAACCTTCCTTTTCCGATTCAGTAAGATCTATCTCCCCCCTTAAATACCGATCAAATCTTGAATTGGGTGTTATAAGCGCCCTCTCAAACTCAACTATTGCATCAATAACATGCTTGAAGGTTATGTAATCAACCCCATAAACTTCTTTAAACATTTTTTTATACTTATCACTTTTATTTATTCTCCTTTCCACCTCTTCTTTCGTTAAACCCATCTCTGAAGGATTCAGTATAGGTATGGCAGCCTGTTCATAAAGATCCTTAGCCCTCCCGTTCCAAAACTGTCTGAAATTAAAAACCACATTGAATACGGTGGGAACATTAGCCTTAAGATCCTCAGATACCTTGGGGGAAAATCTTAGATGAACCGTTCCTCCCTGTTCCGGATCATGACATGTAGCACATGAGATATCTCTCTCCTTTGAAAGGATTGGATCAAAAAACAACTCCTTACCTATGAGAGCCTTTTTTATATCATACTTAATCTCCGCGGGCAGGGGCTTTATAGGATCGGGAAAAGATAAGGAGAACAGGACTAAGGTGGTAAGTATAAAAAATATAAGCATAACTAAAAATTTAGTATAAAATTTGCTACAGAGTACAAAGTACCATTATAATAGCTATTAAAGAATAACCATGCATTACGTTTACAGGTTCAGGCTCTATCTCAACAGGGAGCAAGAAGAATTCATAAATATACAAATAGGACACTGCAGATTCGTTTACAACAAACTCCTTGAAATAGCAAAAAGAAACTACGAGCAAGAAGGTAAAAAGTGGAACTATTACGAATACAAAAAGCTCCTGCCCAAACTCAAAGAAGAATTTCCCTTCCTCAAGGAAGCTAACAGTCAATCCATGCAGGAAGCGGTCAAGTGGTTGGATAGAGCTTTCAAAAACTTCTTTAAAGGACTATCAGGATTTCCCAAATTCAAGAGCAAGAAGAAGATTAACAGCGTATCAATCCCTCAACACTTTAAAATAGAAGGCAATAAGGTGAGAATACCCAAACTGAAGACTCCCATCAGGTTCATAAAGCACAGGGAGATAGAAGGAAAGATAAGGAGTATCTCAATTACAAAAACACCAACGGGAAAGTTTTACTTGAACGTTCTTGTGAAAAGGGAGAAAGAGCCTTTGCCTAAAACAGAGAAGGTTGTCGCAGTAGATGTAGGACTCACACACTTCTGCACACTTTCTACAGGAGAGAAGATAGAAAATCCTAAGCACCTGATAAAGACGGAACGAAGGATAAAGAAGCTCCAGAAACAACTCTCAAGAAAGAAGAAGGGGAGCAAGAGGTTCAAGATACTTGTGAAGAGGATAGCAAAGCTCCACGAGAAGGTAAGAAATCAAAGGAATGATTTTCTACACAAGTTAAGTAAGCATATAATCGGCGATAACCAAGCCGTTATAGTAGAAGAGCTTAATGTAAAGGGGCTTGTCAAAAACTCAAACCTTTCTAAGCACATAGCGGATGCAAGTTGGAGGAGGTTTATTCAGTTCCTTGAATACAAAGCAAAGCTCTATGGGAGAGTTCTAATCAAGGTGGATACGTTTTATCCATCTTCCAAGCTCTGTAGCGTGTGTGGGTTCAAGAAAGGAGATTTGAAACTCTCAGATAGGGAATGGGAGTGCCCGAGATGCGGGATAAAACACGACAGGGACTACAACGCAACACTGAATCTATTGAAGGAAGGTCTCACCCGCCTTAAAAGGGTGGTAGGGGTGGACTGCCCCGAGCTTATGCCCGTGGAGGGGGTAACTATCCCCTGTGAAGCGGGAAGCCCCTCAATTTATTGAGGGGAGGAAGTCACTATATTAATTCAGTTCCATGAAGCTGTGGGATTTATATAAAGATAAGCAAGATTTTATAGAACCTTCCCTTGAACGCATTAAGAAAGCATGTCAATATATGGGCGATCCTCAAAATAGGTTCCAATCCATATTGGTAGGGGGGACAAACGGGAAAGGCTCAACCTGTGCCTTTATTGAAAGAATCCTTAGGGAAGAAGGATTCAAAACGGGCTGGTTCGTATCTCCCCATCTCTTAGATGAAAGGGAAAGATGGAGGATAAGGGGTAAACCTCTTGATGAAAAAGTATTAAGCGATTATGTAAAAGACCTTAAAAGTGTGTTTGAAAGGTTCAACCTCACATACTTTGAAGCATGTACCCTGTTGGCAATCAAATACTTTTCCGATGAAGGTATTGATATAGGAATATTTGAGGTGGGTATGGGCGGGAGATGGGATGCAACAAAGGTCGTTAACCCGGAAACTGTTATACTTACCAATGTAGGCAGGGATCACACAAAGTGGCTTGGAGATACCATTGAAGATATAGCAAGGGATAAACTGCATCTTTATGTAAAAGGAAAACCGTTTATAATAGGCGAATTCAGGTATCCCATAGCGAACTTTTTAAACGGATCAAGCGATATTATTATCGGAGGTTATGACTTTTGCTGTGAAGGTTTTGTAAAAAGGGAAAGGACAGTATTGAGCAAATATCTCTTTGAAGGGTATGAACTTAAAAGTATTCCCTTGGGTATTTGGGGTAAATGGCAGATTACCAATGCATCCCTTGCGGTAACGGGCGTATTAAAAACGGTTAATGTGAGGGAAGAAAATATAAGGAAAGGTTTGGAAAAGGCAAAAATGGAGGGAAGGATGGAAATAATAAGAGAAAGGCCCCTCCTTATGGTGGACTGCGCCCATAATTCTCATGCGGTAGGTAAAGTTGTGAAGGAAGTTTTCAAACACTTCGGTAAAATTCGCATAGTATTTTCATCCCTTACTGACAAGGACTGGTTAAGTTCCTTAAGAATAATAAGAACATATACGGAAGATATATACCTTTGCAAAATAAAACACCGCAGGGGTGAAAAGTTGGAAAATCTCGTAAGAGGAGCAAAAACTTTGAGATTTAAAAACATACATGTGCTGGAAAGTCCATCCGAGATACTGCAGATAAATTCGGATATACTATGTGTAGGTTCAATTTACTTCATTGGAGAGGTAAAAGGGATGTTAAAATTGTAGAGAAGTGAAACATGTATGTACTTCTGAGACAACCTATTTTTGATATAAACAGAGAAGTATCCTTTTATGAGGTATTTTTGCAAGAAAGCTCCTTGGGGAAACACCCCCCGGATATGGATCCCCTCAAGGCAACATCAATAACCATAGACATTATCACAGAACTTACACCATCCAAAGTGGGAAACGGAAAAAAAGTATTCGTTAATGTACCAGCCATATTTCTTGAAGCATCCATGTTTGAACTCTTACCGCCGGAGTTTGTAGGTATAGAGCTTGTTGAGAACAAATCCATAACCAATCAGCTCCTTGAAGCCATAAATATACTTGTTGATGCGGGTTATGACTTATGCGTGGATGATTTCGGTTACGAAAATATAAACTATCTACCCCTCGTAAATAAGTGCACCTATGTTAAGATAAACTGGCTTCAAAGACCAAAAGAACTTTACGAACTGAAGGCTGTAATAGATTCCCTTAAAGAGATGAATAAAAAGGTAATAGTAAAGAATATTGAGACGGAAGAAGACTTCAACCAGGCATCCCTTCTCGGCTTTGATTATTTTCAAGGCTTTTACCTTGCCAAACCCCAACCCGTTAGGGATCCAAAAACCCTGAACCTTCTAAGAACAACCATAATCCAGCTGTACGAGGCAATAAAAAAGGAGGATATAAAAAAGATAACGGAAATAATAGAGAGGGATGTGGGAGCAACCTTCAAGTTATTGAAATTTGTCAACTCCGTATATTTCAGCAGGATAAGAAAAATATCCTCGGTTGAAGAGGCGGTCAGCTACTTGGGATTAAATAATATAGCCAACTTTGTTCTGTCAGTAGCCATATCGGAGATGTTTGCTTCGGAAGAAGAACAGTATCTCTGGGAAAAATCCCTGAACAGAGCCCTTCTTGCGGAGTATCTTGCGGATATATATATACCCCATCTAAAACAGAAGGCTTACATAGTGGGGCTGTTTTCCCTCATAGGAGAAATAATGAACAGCAGACCAGAGGATATAGCAAGGGAATTAAAGTTAGATCCAGAAATAATTGAAGCCTATGAAACAAGGAAGAACGATCTCGGTTTTATTCTTTCCATAATAGAACTCCTTGAAGACAGAAAGGAAAAGGATATAGTTAACAAGGTGGCAAAGATACTTAAAACAACACCCGAAAAGATTGAGGAAGCAATTTCAAAGGCAAGGGAGGAAGCGGAAAACCTTTCCTCCCTTATAAAGTAGTTACTCTCCAGCGTAACTGTGAAGACCCGGGAAGTAAAGATTTATAGCAAAGAAACATATTAAAACTGTAATGAAGCCGAATACAGCAAGCCACGCAACCCTGTTACCCCGCCAACCCATCAGTTGTCTTGCATGAAGATAAGCACCGAAGAACAACCAAACTATAAGGGACCATACCTCCTTAGGATCCCAGCTCCAGTATCCTCCCCACGCCTCGTTAGCCCATGCGGCACCGAGTATTATGGACGCGGTCCATACAGGGAAAGATATGGCTATAGCCTTATAAGCAACCTCGTCAAGAATGTTCTCCGAGGGCAATATCTTCTGGATCAACCTGTTGTTTTTGAAATTGGCTTTAAGAAGATACGCTGTAGCAGCACCGAAAGCTACCGTAAACCCTGCATATCCGAAGAAAGCGGTAATAACATGAAAGTAAAGCCAATAGCTCCTGAGGGCGGGCATCAAAGGAGTTAGATCCTTGTTAGCCTTAAACATAGCAAAGGCATAAATTCCGAGAATGGCGGGTAAGACAAATATGGATATAACTCTTATACCATACTTTCTTTCAAGGAACAGATACATACTTCCACCTATGAATGCCCAGAAGGTCAATGCTTCAAAGAGATTACTCCATGGGGGATGGAATATACCGAGATTGTAGCTGTCAATCCCCCTTTTTATCATGGCGGTAAGATTTAGGGTTAGGGATAAAAGAAGGGACAAAGTGGATATACTTGCCAACATCTTCTCCTTTATGAGGGCATTGGCTACATACAATATCGTCGTTAGCCCGTACATAAGAAAGGCAGTTTTATACCAGAATATATTATCAGGAGGCAATAAAGCCAGGACTATACTCAATAAAATTGCACCGCCGACCCATAACAGAGAGGACCCTAATATGCCCTTTTTGGTATCTATGGTAACCTCTTTCATTCCCTTAACCTCCGCAGAATATTAACCTAAGTTTATTCCCCCTCAGCAGGTTTGACAATGATTTTTATCCCAACACTTACCTCAGGATGTAACCTTAGTATAACATCATAGGTACCAACTTGTCTTATCCTCATAGGTATGTAAACCCTTTTCCTGTCTATCTCAAAGCCTTTCTCTTTTAATGCATCAACAATATCCGATGATGTCACAGAACCGAAGAGCTTACCCTTCTCGCCAGCCTGCTTACTTACTTCAAGTGTAATACCTTCCAGCTTTTCTTTTAATTTCAATGCTTCCTTCTTTTCCCTCTCAAGCTTCTTAGCTTTTTGCTGTTTTATCGTGTTTATATGCCTTAGGTTTGAAGGTGTAGCAGGTATAGCTATACCTCTCGGAATAAGATAGTTATTGGCATAACCGTCCTTTACCTCTATTATGTCACCGAAAAGACCTCTGCCTTCCAAATCCTGAACAAGGATAACTTTCATAATAACCCTCCTGTTAAATTACAACATAGGGCAACAAGGCAAGTTGTCTTGCCCTTTTTATATGAACGGATAGCTTTCTCTGATGCTTAGCACACAAGTTTGTCTGCCTGCGGGACTTTATTTTACCCCTTTCGGAAAGAAACTGCCTCAATTCCTCATAGTTTTTATAACTCGGATCCCTCTTTTCCGCACAATACATACACACATTCTTTCCACCCTTTTTTAAATCCATAACACATCCTCCTAAAAGGGTATCTCGTCCTCCTCGTCCTTAAAAGGAGGCTCAAGCTTTTTCAAATCCTTTTCTATATCCTCAACAGAAATATCTTCGCTTTCAATTTCCTCAAGTATCTGCTCCGATTTAGGCTTGCTGACGATTTTAACACTCTCCGCCACTATTCTGACCTTGGTTCTCGGCTCTCCCTCACTTGATGTCCATCTCTCCTGACTGAGCCTTCCTTCAACTATAACCATGTATCCCTTTGAAAGTCTTTCAACAAGACCTTCCGCAAATTTTCCGTAAGCCTTTATATCAAAAAAGTGGCTTTCCTCCTTCCACTCTTCATTAACTTTATACCTGCGGTTGTAAACTACAGAGAATTCTGTAACGGGCATACCAGAAGGCAAATACCTTATAACGGGATCTCTAACAAGTCTGCCCACAAGCAGTACCTTATTCAGCATGGGCTTTTATGTTAGCCTCCTTCTCCTTTATATTGAAGTTAAGCCATCTTATTACATCTTCATTAATTTTCATAAAAAAGTCAAGCTCATTGGGAAGCTGGGGGTTGTTTGTCTTATACTGGATTAAATAGAATCTGCCGTGGTTAAATCCCGCCACCTTATACGCAAGCGTTTTCAACCCCCAATCCTCCTCGTAAAGTATCTCACCCCCTTTCTTTTCAATAAACTTTTTTACTTCCTCAACCCTTTTACTAACCTCCTCATCATTCAAAGTAGGTTTGAGTGCAAATACCACTTCGTAAAACCTTATAACCCTGTAATGTCTGTATCTCGGCATCCTCTTACCTCCTGGTCTTACGGTCCCGGATTTATTCCGGAACGAGGTTTAAATCTATTAAAGTATATCACATATTGAGAAACTTGTTGTATACATCTTCGGGTAAGAAAGCATGCACATGGACAGAAGATGAATAAAACTTTGTTTGTATATCAACTTCTCTTGAAGGTTTTCTTACATCATACTTTTTTGAACCTATGGAAAAGGTCCACCAGTATCCCGCATAAATAGGTATAACGGATGTGAAAAGGTCAACGATGGGGAACACCTTTCTTAAATCCTTTTGAATACGGGAAACCATTTCACCGTGATAAAGAAGGGATTCCGTTTGACCTGCATATATACCATCGGGCTTTAAGGCGTTGTAAACATGACGGAAGAACTCCTCCGTTATAAGGACATGGGCAAAACCGACTGGATCGGTTGAATCAACAATAACGATATCAAACTCACTATTGCATTCCTTTATATACTTATAACCATCCTCGTTAAGTATTATTGCCCTGCTGTCTTCAAAGCCGGAAGATAGGGTTGGAAAGAATCTTTTTGATGTTTCTATCACCTCTTTATCTATATCAACCAAGACAGCCCTTTTAACACTTTTGTGTTTCAATACCTCCCTTAAAGATCCCCCGTCGCCACCTCCTATTATAAGAACATCCTCGGGATTGGGATGAGAAAACATAGGCACATGCACAAGCATCTCATGATAAAGATGTTCATATCTTTCATCTACTTGAACCACACCGTCAAGTATAAGCATCTTTCCGAAGTGCGGGGATTTAACTACGAGTATCTCCTGATATTCACTTTTTTTCTCATATAGTATGTCCTCTATTGGATAACAATGTCTTATAGGGGCGTAAGGATCCCTTTCCATAAAGAAAATATCCCTCATCACAGCTTCTCCTCCATATAATTATAGATGCATAAGGTGTCCTCGGGATTCAGTTCCTCAGCCCTCGCCTCCGGATTCACACCGCACTTATTAAGAACATGTTCATCCATCTTTTTCCTCAGCATTTTCCTCCTATCCGCAAACAACATCTTAAGGAGTTTAACATATTTGTCCGTATCTACATCCTCTCCCTTATGTAGCCTTTTCATCCTTATCAAGCCCGAATTTACCTTCGGGGGAGGCTTGAAAAATCTCGGCGGTACTGTCATAACATACTCAACCTTATAAAAGCTTCTTACAAGAAGAGACAGCCAACCGACATTCTTTCTGCCCTCTATCCTTTCCGCAACCTCCTTCTGCAAAAGAAAACATGCCTCCTTTATACATGCCCTGTGTCTTATAACATTCTCAATTATGAAGGAATAGGCATTATAGGGAAGGTTACCTATTACATAAAGATCCTCTCCCAGGGAGCAAAACTTATAGAATCGTGCATCCGTCTCAATAATTTCAAGCCTTTCATCCTCTATGCTTTTCAACATCTCTATCATCCTTTTATCTATCTCTATAACTACAAGTCTTTTCATTTCCCTTTTCAATAGCTCGCGGGTTAAATTCCCCGTACCTCCCCCTATTTCCACAACGGTATCATCCTTCCCGAAATTCAAACATTCGCTGATCCTTTCCAGTATTCCCCCCGATACAAGGATATGTTGACCGAGGGATTTTTTCAGTTTCATAACAGGCAATATCATATAATTTATCTGAAATGTTTAACAAGATTTTGATAGCCAACAGGGGAGAAGTAGCGGTAAGGATAATAAGGACATGCAGGGAGATGAATATAAAAACGGTAGCCATATTCTCCGAGGTTGATGCAAGGTCCATCCATGTCAAAAAGGCGGATGAAGCCTATCTTATACCCGGTGATCCCCTACTTGCATACCTTGACTATGTCAGAATAGTTGATCTCGCAAAACAGGTGGGAGCGGATGCTATACATCCGGGCTATGGATTTCTTGCAGAAAACCCAGACTTTGCAAGATATTGCAGGAAAAGGGGTATAACCCTTATAGGTCCTACACCAGAACAGATTGAAATGTTCGGAGATAAGGTTAAAGCAAAAAGGCTTGTAAAAGAGGCTGGTCTTCCGACCATTCCCGGTACTGAGGAGCCCGTAAAGGATTTGGATGACGCCCTTCACTGCGCGAGGGAGATAGGATTTCCCGTGATGCTGAAAGCTGCGTACGGTGGTGGGGGAAGGGGGATGAGGGTAGTTAGGAATGAAGAAGAGCTTAAATCCATGTTTGAATCCGCTTATAATGAAGCCAAAACCTTCTTCGGTATAGGTGATCTCTTTATAGAGAAGTATCTTGAAAATCCCAAACATATAGAGGTACAGATAATAGGTGACAAATACGGCAACATCATTCATCTTGGCGAGAGGGATTGTTCCATACAGAGAAGACATCAGAAACTTATAGAAATATGCCCCTCCCCCGCCCTGCCCGCAAAATTAAGAACAAAGATTCTCGGAAGTGCTGTTAACGCTTTGATGAAAATAGGTTATGAAAATGCGGGCACCATGGAATTCCTCGTGGATATAAATAAGGGAGAATTCTACTTCATAGAGATGAATACAAGACTTCAGGTTGAACATACGATAACGGAATTGATAACGGGTATAGATATAGTTGAACTTATGATAAGGATAGCAGCAGGAGAGCCATTACCTTATCTCCAAAGCGATATTGATTTTAGAGGTTATGCAATACAGTTCAGGATAAATGCAGAAGATCCAAAGAACAACTTTGCACCATCACCAGGAAAGATAACCGCCTACTATTCACCAGGCGGTCCCGGTGTACGGATGGATGCGGGAGTCTATAAAGATTTTATAATTCCGCCCTATTACGATTCCCTTATAGCGAAAATGTGTGTATGGGCATTGACATGGGAAAGGGCTGTTAACAGGGCAAGAAGGGCACTTGATGAATTCGTTATAAGGGGAGTTCCTACCAACATACCCCTTCACAGGGAGATAATAAGGGATGAACAATTCATAAAAGGTAACTTCGGTGTAAAATTCTTGGAAGAAAGGTTACCCCATTATGACTTTGAAATAGAAGGCGAAAAGCCCAAGGAGGATGTAGCTTTAGCAATTTCCGCAGCCCTTGCCGCCTACTACGGTTTATAAGGATCTACACAGAGAATATAAGGTTCACTTTCCCTATCTCCAACCACACCCGTTATTGCATAACATTTTCTACTTTCATACCTTTTTATAACTATTTTGTCACCCTCAATCCTCTTACCCAGATTAACATATATCCACTTTCTTCTGTAAGGGTACACATAGTATCTGGAAAAACCGCTCGGATACACTTCAACCAACTCGCTACCTTCTTTAACAACAACAAATGGCTTAAGGAGTAGTGCTTCACCAACACATACCCTATCCTTATCCTTACCTCTTAATATCTCAAAACAGAATCCCTTTCTTTCTTTCCTGTACCACACGCCCTTATAAAAGACAAATCCTTTTACCTTTATATCCTCCCTTGAGATAACATAAACACCCTCACCCACTCTCTTAACATAGTAGGATCTTTCCACGGGAGGTATGGGATGCTTCTTGATACCACAAGATAACACAGCAAATCCCATTATTAGTAAGAATATCTTCCTCATTTTCTTTTATTATTATTTAATAACATTAAGGAGGTAAGGGTATGGGTAAAGATATAATCATAGAAAGGGGAAGTATATCATTAAACGGATATCTGGCAACACCTCAAGGGAAGGGTCCCGGTGTTATAGTTATCCATGAGTGGTGGGGTCTTGACTCACCCATGTCAAATATAAAGGAGCTGACAGATATGTTTGCACAAGAGGGCTTTGTTACCCTTGCACCTGACCTTTACAATGGAAAATCCGCGGACAACCCTGATGATGCGGGTAAGCTCATGATGGATATGTTCCAAAACAGATTAAAAGAAGTGGAAGACATGATAAAGGCATCGGTTGAATATTTAAGAAGTCTGGATGAGACGGAACCCAAAAAGGTGGGGATAACTGGTTTTTGTTGCGGAGGAACCCTTTCCATGTACTTTGCGGATAAGCTATCCGATATACTTGATGCAAGTGTACCTTTTTACGGATTACCCCAGCTCGCTCCCTTTGATCCTAAGGGAATAAAAATACCCATCTTCTTTATTATGGCGGAGAAGGACGAATTCGTTAACAATGACGAAGTTATAGACATAGGAAAGGAAGTATGGAAAAACGGCGTTGAGGTTCAGATGAAGGTTTATCCCGGTGTAAACCACGCCTTCCTTAATACAAAAAGGCCGGAAGTTTACCATGAGGGTTTTGCAAAGGATGCATTTAAGATGACGGTTGAATTCTTAAAAAGACACTTATCCTGATATAATATTCTCCTCCTCGGAGGTGAAAGGATGGCTGTATGTGTTGTGTGCGGTAAAAAGACGGTTCACGGCAGAAGAGTAACCTTCTCGGGTGTAAGGAATCCGAGATTGTTTAAGCCTAATCTTCAAAAGATGCGCATAAGATTACCGGACGGTACGGTAAAGAAAGCTTATGTGTGTACAAAATGTTTAAAGGCGGGGAAAGTTGTTAAGGCTCCCCGAATCAAAAAGTAATGCCCCTACGCTTCTTTACTGCAGGTGAGTCGCACGGTAAAGGTATAGTTTCCTTTCTTGAGGGTATTCCAGCAAATCTTGGTATAGATATAAACTTTATAAATAAGGAATTGGAAAGAAGGCAGAGAGGCTACGGAAGAGGGGGGAGGATGAAAATAGAAAAGGATGAGGTTGAAATATTATCGGGGATAAGGTTCGGAAAGACCATAGGCTCACCCATTGCTTTACTTATAAAAAACAGGGACTGGGAAAATTGGAAGGAGAAAATGGCTATAGAGGATATTCCTCTTCAGGATTTTCCTTCCTTCACAAGACCGAGACCCGGCCATGCGGATCTCGTCGGCGGTATAAAGTATAATCAGAGGGATCTCAGGAACATCCTTGAAAGGTCTTCAGCAAGAGAGACAGCAGGAAGGGTAGCAGCAGGTGCAATATGTAAACTCTTTCTCAAGGAGTTGGGTATAACCGTAGGGAGTTATGTGGTAAGCATAGGAAAGCTAAAACCCCCTATTGAAGAAGAGGATCTTTTAAAGAGATTTGAAAAGGCGGAAAACTCGGAAGTGAGATTTCCGGATCCCTCCCTTGACGAAAAATTCAAAGAAGTTATTGATGAAGCTAAGGAGAAAGGGGAATCGTTGGGAGGTGTATTTGAGGTGTTTGCCATCGGAGTTCCGCCGGGGTTGGGCAGTCATATTCAATGGGATAAAAGAATTGACGGCAGAATAGCTCAAGCCATCATGAGCATTCAGGCAATAAAAGGTGTTGAAATAGGTATGGGTTTCGGTTGTGCATCACTTTACGGTTCCGAGGTTCATGATGAAATAGGATGGGAAAGGGGAAAAGGCTATTTCAGATATTCAAATAATTTGGGGGGTACGGAAGGGGGAATGACGAACGGTATGCCCATAGTGGTCAGAGCGGTTATGAAGCCTATACCTACCCTGACAAAGCCTTTAAGGAGTGTTGATATTGAAACGAAGGAGGAGGTGAGAGCGGGTAAGGAAAGGAGCGATGTAACTGCGGTGCCCGCTGCCTCCGTTGTAGGGGAGGCAATGCTTGCAATAATTATTACCGATGCTATCCTTGAAAAACTTGGGGGAGATTTTATGGAAGAAGTAAAGGAAAGATACGAATCATATATTAGACATATAATGAACTTTTGAAATGGTTAAACTGCTTGAATCAATCGGTAATGCAACAATAATAACACTTAAAGCTTTCTATTTCCTCTTCAGGAAACCTCCAAAATTAAGGCATTTTATTGACCAAATCTCCTATCTCGGTGCGGAAACCATTCCTGTTGTGATTGTAACATCACTTTTTACAGGGGGTGTTATAGCACTTCAAACCTATTCAACTTTCAGCAGATTTAATGCGGAATCTATGATAGGTATAGTGGTGGCCCTTTCCATGGGAAGGGAGTTGGGTCCTGTCCTGACAGCCCTTATGGTTGTTGCCCGTGTTGGTTCAGCCATGACCGCAAACATAGGAACGATGAGGATAAGCGAACAGATAGATGCACTTGAAGTGATGGCGGTTGATCCCGTAAGATACCTTGTAACACCAAGGTTGTTTGCCGCATTGGTAGGTCTTCCTGTTCTTACATTTATCTCGGATCTCTCGGGTATATTCGGCGGTTGGCTTGTTGCGACAAAGCTCTTCGGGGTAAACCCGGATGTCTATTGGCAGAAAATGATTGATTTTACAGAGCTGTACGATATCATAGGCGGTATATACAAATCTATATTCTTCGGCCTTATAATCGCGAGCGTAAGCTGTTACTTCGGCTTTTATACAAAAGGGGGAACAAAGGGTGTAGGAAGGGCAACAACCAACTCCGTTGTAACATCCTCCATGCTTATTCTTATCTCCGATTACTTCCTTACCGCAATCATCTTCTAAGCGGATACTACTTTATTTCTGCCTTCCTTTTTAGCCCTGTAGAGCCTTTCATCCGCTATATGGACTATTCTATCTATGTTACTTCCGTCCTCAGGAAATGTGGCAACTCCGAAGCTTGCGGTTACGGTTATATTCTTCCCCTCGGGCAGTGTGAACTCCGTTGAAGAAAGTATCTTTCTCAACCTTTCCGCAACCTCCACAGCTTTACTTTTTTCCGTATCAGGCATAATTATTATGAACTCTTCTCCTCCATATCTTCCAACAACATCGCTACTTCTCAGATTTTCCACCATCTTTGAAGCAAAGGTCTTTAAAATCATATCCCCCGCTTTGTGGCCGTATGTATCGTTCAATTTTTTGAATTTATCAATATCAACCATTACAACAGAAAGATCCTTCTTATTCCTTCTGCTCCTCTGTATCTCCCTTTCAAACACCTCGTCAATAAATCTCCTGTTGTAAAGCCCTGTAAGGGGATCCCTTATGGAAAGCTCTCTATTTATCTTTATAAGCCTGAGGTTTGATACAAAGGGACCGAAGGCGCTGAAAAGATCTTGAAGGAAAGTTATCTTCTCCTGAGTAAAAAAGTTTTCCTCCTTAGACATAAGAGTAACTATCGCAAGAATATTACCAGAAACAGAGATGGTTATACACATATAAGATTTAACATCGGGCGATATGTGTGCGTAAGGACACTTGAAATCCCTTTCCGAATTAACAACAAAATAATTACTTGAAACCATAGCTTTGCACATATCTATATCAAGCTCAAGACAGTCCCTTAACCACAACCTTTGCTCTTGAGCAATAAAAGTATCCATTATCTTGTTGATGGTACTATCAACCCTGTATATATGAACACCGTCAAAATTAAGCTGTTTTAAAACATGAAGCAATACCTGATAAGCTTCCTCCTCGGAAGTTGATCTGTTCAAGGAGATTATAAAGTTGTGGAATATTTCAAGCTCCTCCTTTTTCTTTTTGATTTCCTCCTCCATCTCAATCTTCTCGGAGATATCCCTCGCTGCAACAAGAATACAAAGCCTTGAATTTATCTCCACCTTTGTGGCGGTTATCTCAACAGGTATCTTCCTGCCGTCTATTGTTTTGTAATATCTCGTACCTTTAACTATACTGTCCTGTCTTACTATCCTCTGCACATTCTCCATAATGGTCTCTTTGTCAGCATCAACAATATCATATATAGTAAGGTTTACTATCTCATCCTCCGTATAGCCGAGAGTTTTAATCGCAGAATAGTTAGCCAAACATATTTTTCCGTCCTTCACATCGTATATAAGGATCATATCAGGGGTAGAATTCAAAATCTTTGTATATGTTTCAAATCCCTTCCTTACCTCCTCCTCCTTTTTGTGTTCCTGAGTTACATCCCTTATTATGAGCTTTATTCTTCCCCTTTCCTCGGAACCTGTTTTAAGCAAAGAGCCTGAAACATCGTATATACTACCGTTACTGCTGAATCTGATAGATTCAAATTTACCATCCTTTATAAGGCTCATGTATATTCTTACCCACTCATCTTCAGGAATGATCTCAGTAATGGGAGAATCTATAATACCCACCCCGAAATGCTTCATAGCGGATCTGTTAGCCCATATTATGATGTGTCCATCAGTTGTATCAATGACATCAACGATAATCTCGGGGAGAAGATTTAACATCTCCCTCGTTATCTTTAAGCGTTTTTCAAGGAAATTCCTGTAACTTCCCTCAAAGCTCTGAATTATGTCGCGCTGGGTAATTATTCCCACAGCATTACCGTCATCGTCCTCAACAACCAAACGCCTAACCCTTCTCTCATCCATTATCTTTACAACTTCAACAATCTCCGTATTCTCATTAACGCTCAAAACCGGTGATGTCATATATTCCCTGACGGGTTTATCAATGTCAATAAAATTACTGCTCAGTCTTAGGATATCCCTTTCTGTAATGATACCCACAGCCTTACCATTTTCAACTATGGGTACTGCACCTATATTATTTTTTGACATTAGCTCTATAGCGTAGGATAAGGGTCTTTCTGGAGAAGCACTTATAAGAGGTCTTCCGAGCCCTATAACATGCTTTACCCTCAAAGATGAGGATAGGAAATTCCTGCTCAGATTAACAAGAATATCCCTCTCCGTAACAACGCCGACAAACTCCTTCCTGTCATCAACTACAGCGACCCTCCTTATATTATTCTCCACCATAATAATAAGGGTATGGAGGAGTGTCCTTGATTTGTTTATAGAGATAACGGGTTTTGTGGCATAGTCTATCGCCCTTCCAGAGAGATCAACCCTCTCATAGAAAAATCTTACAATATCCCTCTCAGTAATAATACCTACAGGCTTGTTATCCTCAACAACGACAACAACGCCCTTTCCGTATTTATTCATAACCTTGATGGCATTGATAAGGGTATCCTCTGGTTTTATATAAAATTTCTCATCAAGTATATCTTCCAATCTCAGGGGTTCCATCAATATATAATGATAGTTTAAATTTATAAAAATGGATAAGAAAGATAACATTAAAAGTTTAACGATAGCTTTAATCCTGATATCTTTCTTTGCAATAGTTGAAGCTGTAGGCGGTTTTATAACGGGTAGCTTAGCCCTTATATCAGATGCGGGTCACATGGTAACAGATGCCATCTCAATACTTATAGCCCTTGTCGCCCAGATTATAGCATCAAAGAAATTGAACAGAAACATGACTTACGGACTTTACAGGGCGGAAGCGGTAGCAGCCTTTTTTAACGGTATCTTCCTCATAGGTATATTTGCTTACATCTTTTATGAAGCCATAGAAAGATTTCAAAAACCGCGCGAAATAATGGGTCTTCCAATGCTTATAATAGCAGTAATAGGCCTTATTGTAAATATAATTGCTATGATCATACTGTTAAGAACATCTGAAAAGAACATAAATATAAAGGCTGCACTTCTTCATGTTCTGACCGACACCCTCGGATCTGTGGCTGCTATTATAGCAGGCATATCCGTGTATTTTTGGAAGCTCTATATAATGGACCCAATACTCAGCATTGTTGTTGTCTTATTACTATTACCCAGCACATACAATGTTATAAAAAGCTCCTTATCAATATTGATGGAATTTGCCCCTAAGGAGATAAACATAGAAGAAATTGAAAAAGACTTAAGAGGTATTGAAGAAGTTATTGATATTCACGATCTGCATATCTGGTCAATAACCTCTGGTAACGATATACTTACGGTTCATATAGTTACGGAAAGAATATCCTCATCCCAGAAAATACTGAAGGAAGTTCATAAAATAGCAGAGAATTATGGGATAAGACATACGACCGTACAGATAGAAAAGGTAGGTTTTCCTTGTCCGGAAGTATGCCCCGTTTTTGAAAAATCAAAGAGGGAACACACCCACTGAGGTTGATATTTAAATACCTATATACTATATTTTAGAAAATAGCATAATGATTGAGCTAAAAGGTCTCACGATACCTGTTGTGATCATCAAAATAAAAGAGAAAAAGCCACTTCAATCCTTAAAAGAAGAAATTAAGGAAAAACTGAGCGGACCTTTCCTCAAATGGGGTTATTTCCTCATAGATTCGGATTCACTCCTTACAAGAGAAGAAATTAGTGAGCTTGAAGATTTCCTTCATACCATGAATCTGAACAGTGTAACCGCAATTGAAAAGAGGGAAACATCCAGAGAAGAGAGGAGATTACTGATAATTGACCGTTGTTTGAGATCCGGGCAGAAGGTGGAACACAATGGTGATGTGCTTGTTCTCGGAGATGTTAACAGGGATGCTGAGGTAGTAGCGACGGGGAACATAATAGTAACTGGAACCCTAAGAGGAATCGCCCGTGCGGGAGTTATGGGAGACGAGGATGCGGTTGTTGTAGCGTACAGGATGGAACCTCAAAGAATAGAAATAGGTTTAAAAATGGCAATATTAATGGACAGTGATAAAACATCCCCCGGCTACCCTGAGGTTGCACGGGTTGAGGATGGAAAGATAGTTCTTGATAGGGTATAATCAGCCTTGTAGGAGGATTAAATGGCAAAGGTAATAGTAATAACTTCGGGAAAAGGAGGTGTGGGAAAGACAACTTTAACCGCCAACTTGGGTATAGCCCTTTCCATGATGGGTAAAAGGGTAATAGTCATTGATGCGGATATAGGTTTAAGAAATCTTGACATGATACTCGGACTTGAAAACAGAATAGTTTACGATGTTCTTGATGTTCTGGAAGGAAATGTTCCGGTTGAAAAAGCCCTTGTAAGGGATAAAAGGGGAAACACTTTGTGGCTTTTGCCCGCCAACCAAACAAAAAATAAGGATGCGGTGGATAAAAAGAAATGGCTAAATCTTATTGATGCACTTAAAAGTTTGGAAAACTATGACTACATCTTAATAGATTCACCCGCGGGTATAGAGGAGGGCTTTAAGAACTCCGTTATGCCTGCTGACACTGCCCTAATTGTCGTAAACCCAGAGGTTTCTTCCGTAAGGGACGCGGACAGGGTTATAGGACTCTTAGAAAGCATGGATAAAAGGGATTATCACATAATAGTAAATCGTATAAACTGGACTCAGGTCAAAAAGGGTGAGATGCTATCCGTTGAAGATATAGTGGATATATTGAAAGCCCATTTAATAGGCGTAGTACCTAACGATGATAATCTCGTAGATTTCACCAACAGGGGAGAACCAATAGTCCTTGACAAGGATAGAGCTGTATCAAAGGCAATAATTGATATTGCAAGGAGAATTACGGGAGAAAAGGTACCTATGGTTTATCATAAGGAGAAGAAGGGCTTGCTCAGTAAACTCTTAGGGAGGTAAAAAATGCTTCCGTTTTTAAGATTCGGAAGAAAAAGCAAAGATGAGGCAAAGAAAAGGCTAACCCTGATTCTTCAATATGAAAGGCAGGGAATCCCGCCCTCTCTTATAGATAACTTGAGGAAGGATATAATAGGCGTATTATCTAAATATCCCCAAATAGATATAGACGATATAAACCTTTCCCTTAAAGGTGACAGGGAAGGTGTGGCAGAGATATACATAAGCATACCCGTAAAAGGATCTTAGATCAAAGTGCCCTTTCCATTTCCTTTATTTTTTCCTCTATCTCCGCTGTCCTGAGAGCATCTATAAGTTCGTCAAGGTTACCCTCAAGTATCTCGGGTAGTTTGTAAAGGGTAAGATTTATTCTGTGATCCGTCACCCTGTTCTGGGGAAAATTGTAGGTCCTTATCTTTTCACTTCTTTCTCCTGTTCCCACCTGTTCCCTTCTTTCCCTTGCTATCTCCTCTTCTTTCAACCTGTTGTAATAATCCTTAAGTCTTGCATAAAGTATTTTCATAGCCTTCTGTCTGTTCTGATATTGGGATCTTTCTTCTTGACATGAGACGGTTATTCCCGTCGGTATGTGCGTTATTCTGACTGCTGTCTCCGTAGTATTCACATATTGACCCCCAGCACCAGAAGCCCTGAAAGTTTCAATCTTTAAATCCTGAGGGTTTATATGAATATCCTCCTCCCCCGCCTCAGGAAGTACCGCAACAGTCACCGTTGATGTGTGAATCCTTCCTCCTGATTCTGTAACAGGAATCCTTTGTACCCTGTGAACACCGCTTTCATACTTTAGCCTTGAATAAACATCCTTACCTTCCACAAGAGCAATAACCTCCTTAAATCCGCCGAGACCCGTCCTGTTGGCACTCAATATGGTTATCTTCCATCCTTTTTCTTCCGCATATTTTTGATACATTCTGAAAAGATCCGCTGCAAAGAGTGCAGCTTCTTCACCACCCGCACCCGCCCTTATTTCAAGAATTATATTCTTAGATTCATCCGGATCCTTAGGGATCATCAGTTCTTTGAGCTTATCCTCAGTTGCCTCAAGCTTTTCTTGAAGACGCCTTACCTCCTCCTCTGCCAATGCCTTTATATCTTCATCACCGCTACGAAGAAGCTCCTTAGCTTCCTCATATTCCCGTTCATACCTTTGATACAGTTTGTATGTTTCGTAAATTTCAGAAAGCTCTTTAAGCTCTTTATTAAGTTTCTGGTACTTTTTTATATCCTGAACTATCTCAGGCTTTGATATTTCTTTTTGTAACTCCTCATACCTTTTCGCTATCCCCTCTAACCTTCTAAGTAAAAACTTGTTTTTCATTCTTTGTTTGTAAGTTTACCCTCCTCTATTTCAATAAAGTGGGGTTTTATCTTCAATTTACCTATGTAGAAAGGATGGCACTTGTTACAAACCTCCAGATGTACGGTTCCGCCCTTCGTTGACAAAAGGGTAAAAGTATTTCCACATCCGCAGACAAAAGTTGTTGGCTTAAGCTCTGGATGAATACCTGCCTTCATTAACACTACCTCCTTTATGCATTCATTGCCTTTAAAAATTCCTTATTTGTTTTAAATTTCCTTAGTTTATCAAGTAAAAACTCCATAGCTTCAACAGGATCCATAGTTGAGAAGAATTTTCTGAGTACCCATATTCTCTGTAACTCCCAAGGCTCCAACAACAGCTCCTCTTTCCTTGTGCCAGACTTTTCAATGTTAATGGCGGGGAATATTCTCCTCTCCATTAACCTCCTGTCAAGATGAATCTCCATATTTCCCGTACCTTTAAACTCCTCATATATTACATCATCCATCCTTGAACCGGTTTCAATAAGAGCGGTAGCTATTATGGTAAGACTTCCGCCTTCTTCTATATTCCTTGCCGCACCGAAGAATTTTTTAGGTCTTTGTAGGGCTGTCGCCTCAATACCTCCAGAAAGCACTCTTCCTGTAGGCGGTGTTACAGCATTTGAGGCCCTTGCAAACCTTGTCATAGAATCAAGAAGTATAACAACATCCTGTTTCAGCTCAACCATCCTTTTTGCCCTTTCAACTATAAGCTCAGCAACCTGCATGTGTCTCTCTGGAGGTTCATCAAAGGTTGAAGCTACCACCTCAGCACCGTCACCCACTATCCTGCGCATCTCCGTAACTTCTTCGGGTCTCTCATCAATCAGCAATATAATAAGGTGGACATCGGGATGGTTGGTGATTATAGCCCTTGCCAGTTTTTGGAGTAATACAGTTTTACCCGCCTTGGGAGGAGCAACGATTAACCCCCTCTGTCCCTTACCTATGGGTGCTACCAAACTTACAACCCTCGTGGAAAGCTCGTTAGGATCAAATTCAAGATTAAACCTTTCCGTAGGATGATAGGGTGTCAATTTATCAAAAGAAGGTCTCTTCCTAAGCGTCTCAACATCCGCGGATAACCCGTTCACAGCCTCAATTTTTATGAGAGCCTTGTACTTCTCATTATCCCTCGGCAGTCTTGCAAAGCCTATTATGTTATCTCCCGTTCTAAGCCCGAACTTCTTTATCTGGGACGGTGAAACATATATGTCGTCCCAACTGGGCATGTAATTATTTTCCGAACTTCTCAAAAATCCGTATCCGGAGGAAGATATTTCAAGAACGCCGTTAACGAATACGAGTCCCTCTTCCTTAGCCTGGGCCTCAAGAATGCGTTCTATAAGCTCCTCTTTCTTCAGCCCCGTGATTCTTGAAAGACCCAGCTCCTTCCCTATATTCTGTAACTCCGTTAATGTTAGCTTCCTCAAATCCTCAAGGCTGTAAGCTTTATTTTCCTGAGCTTGTTCCGTATCTTGCATGGCTCACACTCCTTTTTATTTTCCTATACAAAATTTTGAAAATATATTTGATAGTATATCCTCTGTTGTTATATCACCTACTATTTCTCCCAATTTATTAACCGCTTCTTTCAGATGCACCACAGCTATCTCCATACCCAACCCTGATTCTATTGCCTTCCTGAAGGTATCTATAGCCTCAACAGCCTCCTCCAACAGTACAGAATGTCTCACAGAAATAAACACCTTATACTCCGTTTCAACAACACCGACAGTACCGATTATGGCCTTTTCTAACTCAGGGATTCCTTCTCTTGTTATTGCACTTACCATTATTATAGACTTTCCATCAAAATTTTCAAGGGGTCTTTTAATACCCAGATCAACTTTGTTACCCACTATTATAACATTTTTCCCCTTTATCCTTTCGTATATTTCCATATCATACTCATCAATACCCCTACTGATATCAAAGACAAAAAGAACAATGTCCGCTTCTTCAACCTTACTAAGACTCCTCTCCACGCCTTCCCTTTCTACGGGATCCTTAGTATCCCTTATACCCGCGGTATCCACAAGAATTAAAGGAATACCTTTTATATAAACATCCTCCTCAATATAATCCCTCGTAGTACCCGGAATCCCCGTTACTATTGACCTATCTTTACCGGTAAGGGTATTAAACAAAGAAGATTTGCCCACATTAGGCTTTCCGACAATGGCAAGCTTTATACCTTCCTTAAAGAATCTTCCCCTCTCGTAAGTATCAAGCAAAGATCTTATACCATCTTCAACCTCTATGAGTAAAGACATAAGCTCATCATGTTCTATTGAAGGTATATCTTCTTCTCCGAAATCAATATCCGCCTCTATAAGTGATAAAAGGTCAACAAGCTTATTCCTCAGGGGTCTTATTATCCTTGAAAGCTCACCCCTCAATTGGTTCACCGCGGATCTTAAAGCAGTATAACCTTTTGCAGAAATTATCTCTTCAACCGCCTCCGCCTGAGTTAGATCCATCTTTCCGTTCAAAAAAGCCCTTTTTGTAAATTCACCCGGTTCCGCAAGCCTTGCACCTCCCCTTACTGCCAGCTCTAAAGCCTTCTTGAGTATAAGAGGATTACCGTGAAGGTTCAATTCAACCATATCCTCACCCGTATAACTCGCGGGACCCTTATAGAATATAAGTATTCCTTCATCAATAATTTCACCCCTCTCATCCACAAGCTCACCGTAATGCGCATATCTCGGCTTTATATCGCCTTTTACTTTAAAGAAACCTTTAACTATATCAAGCACACCTTGCCCCGAAAGCCTAACTATGCCTATGGCTCCTCTTCCCGGAGGTGTTGAAACAGCAACAATAGGCTCCTTCATAGGATCCTTCTTACAAAGGGTATTAAAATAAGGATACAAAGAATAAATATAGATACATTTGTATGAAGGCAACCCGATTTTGAAGCGGACTTCTTAACCGCCGTGGAAACCTCCACTTTAATTTCCTTTGAAACGGAAGAACCCTTAGGATCCGTAACCGTAAATTTCACTGTGAAGCTCCCCTCAGATTTATATGTATGCTTTATAACCGTATTCTTCTCACAGCTGTCCACAGTATAAACCTTATTACCGTCACCCGGAGTAAGTACGCAAGTAAGTTTATCACCGTCCTTATCACTGACCTTCCAGCTAAAGGTAACTTCCAAAGGCACTGATCCCTTAAGAGGATTCGCAGAGAAGGAATCTATACTCGGAGGATAATTGGGAGGCTCTACGGTTATATAAATCTCCTTCGCCACCTCTCTTTTTAAGCTGTTAACTGCAACACATACAGCTTTATACTTACCTTCTTCCCAGTATATAAAGAAGACACTCTGTGAAGGCCCTTCATAATCAAATTTTCCATCTCCATCAAGATCAAATTTGTAACCCACAATACTGCCGTCCCTGTCACTCGCCTCACAGGTAAAGTTAACCTTCAACGGCGCCCTGCCCTTTTGTTTGTCTGCGGAAAAGGAAATTATTTGAGGATCCGAATTGGCTGAAAGGGAAGTATCCAACAGGGAAATAAAACCATCCTTAAAAACGGGATGATCGTCCATAAAGGATCCCACGGTAACGGGAAAGTCAGAAGACCATGTATAACCCGCTACATATACACGCCCGTTGGGATCAATGAGTAGGGAATTTATACCATCGTTATACTCACCTCCTATATATGTAGAAGCAACAACGCTTTGCAGATCAGCGGTCAGTTTAACTATGCAACCGTCAAAATTACCGCCTGGTAGGGACATAAATGCACCAGAACTAACGGGAAAGTCAGGAGAACTTGTGTTACACCCTACGTAAAGATAACCGTTTTGATCCATTTTCATATCCCTTGCTATATCAAAACCGCTACCTCCAAGAAATGTTGAGATCAAAAGATCCGAGAGATCAGAGGGTAGTTTGACAACAAATATATCACCGCTTCCCCTGTTAGTACTCTGAACAACACCTTGAGTGACGGGAAAATTTGCGGATAAGGTTACACCAGCCACATATACATCTCCGTTCTGGTCTAAAAGCATGGTAAAGGCAAGATCATCCATTAATCCTCCCAAATAGGTTGACGATAAAAGATTGAGATTCTGATCAAACTTTGATATAAATGCATCACTCCCGAAGTTATAAGCGGGATCATAAGCACCCACGGTGGTAGGGAAGAGCTGTGAAGTGGTAAAGCCGGTTATATAAACATTATTTCCACCATCTACCACCACATGTGTTGCCACATCCCTGCCATCCGCCCCGAAAGGTATTGAAGATAAAAGATTAAAGTTAGAATCAATCTTCAATATGAAGATATCATAGTCGCCCTTTACAGAATAGCCCACAGGGAAACCGGGGAAATCTCCCGATCTCGTAGCACCGGTTATATAAATATTCCCCGCGGAATCAAAGGTAAAACTGAATGCTACATCCTCATCCGAACCGCCGAACAGGGTTGAAGCTACCAGTGTTTGAAGATCGGGAGTTAACTTAACAATGAATACATCATCAAATCCCTTGTATGTTGCGGATGTTGTAACGGGAAAATCCGATGATCTGGTCCTTCCGAGTATATAGATATTACCGTTACTGTCAATCTCCATAGCTACGGGGTAATCAACAGCACTGCCTCCGAAAAATGTTGACACCTCAAGGGTTGAAAGATCAGGGGAAAGCTTTGATATAAAAATATCATCTGGTAAATCTTTGTAAACACCAGGTGTAACGGGAAAGTTTGAAGAAACGGTTGTTCCCACTACATAAATCCTGCCATTTTGATCCATTCTTAATGAGATGATCTCATCCCTGTCCGCCCCACCGAGAAAGGTTGATGCAATAAGGGGATCAATGATAAGAGGCTTTGAGGGATCATATTTACCTTCCACCTTAAAACCGTAAGCATTCTTACCCTTTAAATAGTAAGAAACATCAATATATTTCCTTTTACCACCTATATACTGGTAGGCAACAGGTTTGGTGAATTTAACGGTACCCGTTTCTGTACTAACTACCAATAACCCATTCCCGTCAACTGATAAATTCTTGACCCCTTCAAGCTTTACGGATATTCCCTCTGGTGAAGAGCCGGGTTTAACATAGAACAACTTTTCTACATTCTCAAGAGAAGCCCTTAAAATTAGATCAACCCCCTCAAAAACATCTTCAAACTTCACAAATCTGTAAGCCTTGGAGCGCACACCCTTCGCAGGGTAGTTAACAAAAGAAGCCTCACCGTCCCCGTAAATCCTCTTCGCCTTTCCCAACCTCTCAATAAAGACACCTGCCCTGTCACCTACGGAAAATACATATCCTATACCGCCATCCTTCCTCACAAAAACATAACCCGCCTTCAGGGGAGCATAGTAAAGAACCTTATCCGATATTTGACCTTCGTTTTTTATAAAGGGAACGGATATATAAGCATGCACACACAATGACAAGAAAAAAAATACTATAAAAAAGGCAAATACCACCATTTTGTGAATAATGTAATTTATCGGATTATTTTCGGTCAAGATAAATATTTTTATTAGCTTTAAAATTAAAAATTATGGTGGAGAAGGTTGTCAAAGTGGACGGCATGACATGTAACCACTGTGCGGAAACTGTAAAAAGAGCCATAAGTAACATTGAAGGTGTAAAGCATGTGGAGGTGGATCTTGAGTCGGGTAATGTAACCATACATGCGGAAAGAGAATTATCTTGCGATGAAATTAAAAGGGCTGTAGAAGAGTGGGATTACAGAGTTGTTGATTGTTAATTTACCAAATCCTCATACAAAGGGTTTTATAAGCTTTGAAGAGGTTTTATACAAAAGGAGATCGGTAAGGGAGTATAGGAACGAACCCATAACCCTTTATCATCTGTCCCAGCTACTGTGGTCAGCACAGGGTATAACAAGCGAATTCGGATACAGAACAGCCCCCTCAGCGGGTGCTTTGTATCCCTTGGAAATATACTGCTCCGCAGAAAATGTTGAGGGTATTGATGCGGGTATCTATAAGTATGATCCTTTTAATCATCAGATAGGCTGTATAAAGTTCGGCTTTTACAATAAGGAGCTTTATAAAGCGTGTCTTTATCAACCTCAGGTGGCGGATGCACCCCTCGTAATAGTAATAACAGCGGTGTTTGAAAGGACAACAAAAAAATACGGAAGCAGGGGAATAAGATATGTATTCAGCGAAGTAGGGCATGTATCCCAAAACATATATCTGCAGGCAACAGCCCTCGGTTTGGGGACTGTGGCAATAGGAGCCTTTGAAGAGGATATGATAAAAGATATACTGAACGCAAGTGAAGAACCTATATATGTAATGCCCGTTGGTGTACCTTTATGAGTAGGATATAATAAGCGGTTATGAATTGGGATAAGGAAACCTTAAAAAAATGGGATAAGGAATACTTCTGGCATCCCTTTACCCAGATGAAGGTCTATGCGGAGGAAGATAATCTTATATTTGAAAGGGGCGAAGGCGTTTACCTCTACGATATAGACGGTAATAAATACATTGACGCCATTTCATCCCTATGGTGTAATGTTCACGGTCACAATCATCCCTATTTAAATAACGCCCTTGTAAGTCAACTGTGCAAAGTGGCTCACACAACAACCCTCGGCAGTTCAAATATACCCGCCATCTTGCTTACAAAAAAATTGGTTGACATTACACCTCCTTCTCTCACAAAGGTATTCTATTCGGAGGACGGTGCGGAATCGGTAGAAATAGCCATCAAATTAGCCTATCACTACTGGAAGAATAAGGGTAAACCGAGGAAAAAATTCGTTACTCTATCGGAAGCCTATCATGGCGATACAATAGGAGCGGTAAGTGTCGGGGGTATAGAAACCTTTCACTTCACCTATAAGGATCTTCTCTTTGATGTAATAAGACTGCCTTCTCCTTATCTTTACTGTATGGAAAATTACGGAAAATTATGTGACAGGGGGAAGGAAGACCTCCTTTCCATGCTGAAGGAAATATTGGAAAGGGAAGAGATTGTAGCTGTTGTACTTGAAGCAGGTATCCAAGCCGCTGCTGGAATGTTGCCTTTTCCCAAAGGCTTTCTGAAAGGCGTAAGGGAGCTGACAAAAAAGTATGACACACTTCTTATAGTTGATGAGGTGGCAACAGGTTTTGGAAGAACGGGAACAATGTTTTACTGTGAACAAGAAGATGTATCCCCAGATTTTATGTGCCTCGGCAAAGGTATAACGGGAGGTTATCTGCCACTCGCTGCAACCTTAACCACCGATGAGATCTTTGAAGCCTTTTTGGGAGAATTCGGAGAGGCAAAACATTTCTATCACGGTCATACTTATACGGGAAACAACCTTGCATGCGCGGTTGCCCTTGCAAATATTGAACTGTTTGAAAAAGAAGAAACTCTAAAAAAACTGAAACCCAAAATAGAGATACTTTCCGAAAGGCTTGATGAGTTCTTCTATGTTAAATATGTAGGAGATGTAAGACAGCTCGGATTTATGGCAGGTATAGAGCTTTATAAGGATAAGGAAAAAAAGGAAAAATTCCCCTACGGATGGAGGGTCGGTTTTAAGGTGGCAAGGAAGTGTTGGGAAAAGGGCGTATTTTTGAGACCTTTGGGGGATGTTATGGTACTAATGATGCCCCTCGTAATAGAGGAAGAGGAGATAAACAAAGTTATTGATGTTTTGAAAGAGTCCATAAATGAGTTTGAACCGCAATAACAAGCTTGAATTACACAGAAAAATTTTTCACATCTTCGCCATATCCCTGTGGATAGTCCCAGTTATGTTCTTTCCGGAACCGTTAACCATCATACTTTTTGCTATTGCAATCTTTTTTAACTTCACACTAACAAAAAGGTATAACTGGAAAGTACTTAAGCCTTTATATTTCTTGGCAAAACATCTTGAAAGGGAAAAAAATAAGAATAGACCGGGGATACAGGGTCTGTGGGCAAATGTAGGTATTTTCTTATGCTTCATCATATTCGGTAAAGAGATATCAGTATTAGCTATTCTCATATTAGCAGTCGGGGACGGCCTTTCCGGAATAGTAGGCTATTACACGGGCAAATATAAAGTTTACCGTGATAAAACCCTTGAAGGTACCCTAACCTTCCTTATATCTTCCTTTATAATAACCCTTCTATTTTATGACATTAAAACAGCCATAGTAGTGTCCACCATATCCACATTAACCGAGCTGTTCTTAGACATACCCGACGATAACTTTACAGTTCCCATAAGTGTAGGCATAGCATTAAAATTGATTCACTGAAGATGATACTCAAGATAACGATCCATCAAACTCTTTGCCTCATTGAATGTGTTGATGTCCAATCTAATCCTTCCTGCATGCCTACCATGGTAAAGTTTTCTTAATACTCTTAGACATTTCTCACTTATCTTAATGTCTCCCCTTTCAGAAACCGAACCGTCCCTCAAACTTATAAAACCGTAACCGTCCTCCCGTATAAACCTGGGAAGAATACCTATGATGTCAGAAATCTGAAGAATGAATTTGAGATAATAAGCATACATTCTCTTAGCCTTATCCCTATCTTTTATATAATTCAAAAGAAGCTCCATTATGCCAGCATCAAAAAAACCTATGTGTCTCAACATAAATAGGGCAATAGAGGACATCCACTCAAACATGGGGTACTCCCGGGCAAGGTACGAATACCTTTCAAGCCTTCTGTAATCTAAAGGAATTATCAAATTTCCCGACTGCCTGTAAGAAAGCTCCATCACATTGAAAGGCTCAAATATACCGAAGAAAGGATTGTCAACCTCATAGGCATCTTTTACATAAAGGCTCATCATTCCTCCTTTCCCGTATACTTTGGCTATAATATCCCCATCACCCATCACAAATCTTTTTAGTACAATAATCATACTGTTTCCGACCACATCAGAATGTATAATACATAACTTCTCTTCAGGAGGTAAGCTAATGCCGATACTATTTAAACGAGTAAGGGAACTTAGAAACTATCTTGAATCCGTTAGATGCGATAGGGGTAAAAATAAACTCGTGGGATTCGTACCCACCATGGGCTATCTACACGAAGGTCATATAGAACTTATAAAAAGATCAAAACTTCAAAATGATATTACGGTTGTAAGTATATATGTGAATCCTACCCAATTTGGAGAGAACGAAGACTATGACAGATATCCGCGGGACATAGACAGAGACCTTGCTATATGCAATGAACAAGGAGTAGATGTAGTTTTTGTACCCGATGATAAGGAAATATACCCCAACGGATTTCAAACGGTAGTTATGGTTGAAGGATTGAGTGATATACTTGAAGGAAAGTTCAGACCAGGACACTTCAAGGGAGTAACTACGGTAGTTACAAAACTGATAAACGCGGTAATGCCCGACAGACTATACTTAGGAGAGAAGGACTTTCAGCAGATGGTAATAATAAAGAGAATGATAGAAGATCTTCTGTTACCCGTTGAAATAGTCCCCGTACCTACCGTCCGGGACAAGGACGGTCTTGCCATGAGTTCAAGAAACACATATTTATCCGAAGATGAAAGGAAATCCGCAACCGCCATATATAAATCCCTTCTGCTTGCAAAGGAAATGGTATCAAACGGAGAAAGAAGAATGAATACAATAAGGAAAAGAATGGAGGAGTTTTTAAAATCCCATCCCCATATCAAAAAAATAGATTACATTGAAGCCTGCGATAATCAGCTTAATATAAAAGAAGAAGTTTCAAAGGGCGATAGGATACTTATAGCTGTTTGGGTGGGAAATACAAGATTGATTGATAATATGGAATTATAATAATGGAGAGGAACGGTAATATGGAACAGAAGGAAGGATATCTGAATGCAAAAGGACTTAAGATATCGGTTGTAGCATCAAGGTTCAACAACCTTTTGGTGGATGAACTTATAAAGGGTGCGGTTGACTGCTTTTTAAGACACGGAGGAAATAAGGAAGATATTGAAATAATAAGGGTGCCCGGATCCTGGGAGATTCCGCTTGCGGTGAAGAAAATAGCTAAGAAAAGGGAAAGGGATGCGGTAGTAGCTCTGGGTGCCCTTATAAGGGGAGAAACACCCCATTTTGATTATATAGCCTCTGAAGTAACAAAAGGTTTAGCCTCCGTGTCCCTTGAAAGTGAAATTCCCGTCACTTACGGGGTTATCACAGCTGATGATTTAATACAAGCGATTGAAAGATCTGGTACAAAACAAGGCAACAAGGGCTGGGAAGCCATGCTCTCCGCCATAGAAATGGCTAATCTGTTAAAAAATATATAAACTTCATGCGATACAGAAAAAGGGCAAGGGAAGAAAGCCTTATAATACTTTACAGATGGGATCTTGCAGGGGGCAACCTTAATGCAATAAAGGAAGAGCATCTTGAAGAGAAAGAGCTTTCGGAAGAAGTAAAGAAATACATAGACACCCTCATAAGTACGGTTAGCGATAACATAGTGAAGATTGATTCAATAATAGAGGAACATCTTGAAAACTGGAGCTTTGATAGACTCGGATATATAGAGAGGAGCATACTGAGGCTCGGTGTAGCGGAACTCATATTCATAGGAGTACAAGATCCCGGAAGAGCCTTTAACGATTATATAGATCTCGCAAAGAAATATGGCGATGAAAAGGCGGGAAAATTTGTTCACGGAATACTCGGAAATATATACAAACAAAAGTTATCTTCTGAAGATAAGGTTAAGAATTAGTGTTAAGACTATGCTGAGGATTATTGATGTTACTATAGGAATGTAAATAACAAAATTGTCGCGTTTTATAAAAATGTCTCCAGGAAGCTTACCTATATTACCGGAAGGAATCTTTTCAAAGAAGAGAAAAAACAAACCGATTATTATAAGTATGAGTCCGGAAATTATAAGAAGTCTGCCAGCATATTCCATCTCAAATATTTATATTATAAGAAGGAGGGTTTGGATATGGAACTTGACCTCATAAAATATGAGATGGACGGGGAAATAAAAAGGCAAATAGACAATATACTCGGGAAATTTATGAGTAAAACAAAGGTTGATCTTATAGTACTTTGTGATGATGCAGGCAGAATAGCATCTTACAAAGGGAAAACGCAGGATGAAAACGAGATTGAATTTGTGGCAAGTCTTATAAGCGGTATATTCGGTGCCGCGGCGGAAATGGCAAAAATCATGAATGAGGGAGATGTGCTGGATATAGTACAATACGAAAGCAAAAATGTTAATGTTCTAATAAAGGCGGTAGGGAAGAGGTTCCTCGTAGGAGTTTTAGCCCCCAAGGATGCATCCTTAGGAAGTATAAGATTGTTCATAAAAGAGCTGTGCGGTGACATAGAAACCCTGTTTGCGGGACTCAAGCTAAGACCCGCAAAGGTAATAAGGCTTAAGCCAGAAGATATAGAAAGGAAACTCAATCAAGTATTGGGTGCGGGATGAAGCTAAAAATAGTTTACTTCGGTGCAAGTCTTGCAGGTAAAAGTACAAATGTTAAGGTGCTTCACAGCATACTGAAAGAAAAAGGTTTAACAAAGGGTGACTACATATCCATGGAAACGGATGAAAAAAGAACCTTATTTGTTGAAATGTTTGCAAGTCAGATAAACATAGACGATCATCCCATAGATATTAAAATCCTGACAACACCCGGACAGTTCAGACTTCATCCCCTCAGGAAGGTGATAATGAAAGGTGTTGACGGTCTTGTTTTCGTTGTTGACAGCCAGAGGGAAAGGGAAAAAATAAACTTCCTTGTTTTGAGAGAAACAGCAGCGGTACTTAAGGAAGAAAATATGAACCTTTTTGATATACCCGTTGTTGTTCAATACAACAAAAGGGATCTAAAGGATGCCATGCCCGTTGATGAGCTACAACCTATATGTAATCCGTGGGATACGGATTATATTGAAGCGGTTGCAACGGAGGGAAAGGGTGTACTTGAAACCTTCCAGAAAATAGTAACCAAGGTCTTAGTAAAGACATGCCAAGAAAGATAGTTTACGAAAACCTTAATGCGGAAGTTGTTGATATAAAAGGCCTTCTTGAAGATCTTAAATCAAGAAAATTCAACGGTTATATACTTCTCAATAAATGGGACAGGGAGATTTATTGCATTATTAAAAACGGTAACCTTGAAAAAGCTGTCAGTTTTGACTCCAACGGAAGAAAAGAACTGAGGGAGTGTAAAGAAATACCCAAGGACGAGGGTACCATTTCAGTGATAGAGACCGATCCTCTTGAGCTGATCCATATATTTCATGATATACCATCAATTCAATTTGCTGGTCCGACTGTACTTTCCGGATACGGAAATCCCATACAGCAACCCATTAAAATGAGCCATATAAACTTTGAAAATATCAAAAAGATTATTGAAAGAGAGAAAACAAACGGCTATGCGGTATTCTTTGATGAGGAGGATATACTCGGGAACATTATATTTTATGAAGGCAAGACTGTAAATGCCTTTTCAAAGGGTCTTTTCAGGGAAGAGGCACTTAATTTTCTTACAAAAAAGATAAGTCCCGCCAAACACTATGTTGCCGTGTACTCCGTGGAACCCGAACTTTTACTTTTCATAAATTCTCTTGACAGACTGGGCAAGATACAGAAGGGAAGACTGTCATCCTTTGAAGATCTGCAAATGCTTATAACTGAAGCATCAAAGGAAAGGGATTCCTTTATACTTGAAGCAATTCTGAATAACGATGTGCGCTACTACTTCTTTTTCTTCCACGGCTCCCTTATAAAGGGCATAAATATAAATAAAGGCGTCTTTAAAGATGCATCCATTAAAGATCTCGGAAGCCTTATAAAAGAGGGTATAACCTTCAGCATCATACATATAAACATAGAGATGCATCCAGAACCCATTAAATTGGACGGATTCAAAAAAAGTGGTAATGAGTTTGTAAGTAAAGAAAAAATAACAGAGATAAAAAACGCCTTTATAGACAGCATAGGTCCGGTGGGAAACTTTATATGGAATAAGAAGCTTAGTGATTACGGTATATCCGAAGATGAAATTACAAGGGATATACTTGACTCTTTAATAAATTCCCTATCAGCCGAAATACCAGATAATGCCTACGCAAAAAAATTCATTGAAAAGGCAAGGGGGATATTGAAATGAAAGGTTTCAGGATAATACCCGTAAGTATAAAGTGGAAGATATCCATTCTTATACTCCTGATAGGTATAACAACGGGGTTAAGCGTCGGGGTTTACACATACCTTGACAGCATAGAAAGGGCAAAGGAAACTGCGAAAACCGAGATAGAAGTAACAATGGCCTTTGTCCAGGCATCCCGCGAGTATGTAAGAAGAACCCTCAGACCCAAGGTTAATGAATTACTTCAAGCGGGGTGCACAAAAGATGATTTTATCCTTGAAGCTCAATCATCAAGTTTCTTTACCGCTTCAATATTCAGCATGGTAACAGAGAGCCTGCCCGAAATGATTCTCAGGCAGGTTGCCTTTAACCCCCTAAATCCCAAAAACAAACCGAATGAGGTGGAAAAAAAGATTATCGCTTATTTGAGAAGCACAAATAAAAAGGAATTTGAAGGCATAGTCGTTCACAGAGGTCAAAGACACTTCGTAAAGGCATTTGCCATAATACCCAAACAAAAATGTCTGAGATGTCACAGTGATCCCCAGCTTATGCCCAGGAAGGTAAGAGAAATATATAATCCTCAGAAAAACATGAACTGGCAACCCGGAAAAGTGCAGGGTGCGGTAATGGTTTACATACCTTTTGAAACAAAGGTGCTTAAAGCACAGATAGAGGGGCTTATAAAGGGAGGGGTGGTATTCGGCATATTCCTTTTACTCGTCGTAATAGTACTTTTAATGCTGAATGCCATGGTTTTCAAACCCATAGATAAGCTAAGGGAACACGCGGAAAAGATAAGCAGGGGTGAGGTTGACGAAAAGATAGAAATAACATCGGAAAATGAGATAGGTAAGCTTGCGGAAGCCTTTGAAAGGATGAGGATAAGTATTAAGAAGGTAATGGATCTTTTGAAATGAAGGAGTAAATCGCCCTATTAAAAGCCTCGCCCCTCTCTATGTAATTTGAAAACATATCAAAAGAGGCACAGCCCGGGGAAAAGAGGATAACATCCCCGGGGACTGCAAAATAAAAAGCCTTTTTTACAGCATCTCCCAAATCATTACTCTTGACCACTTCAACAACATCATCCCAAGCCTCTATAATTTCATCAGCGGACTCTCCTATCACAATACATTTTTTTACATGCTTCTTTATCTCTTCCCTTAAAGAATAAAAATCACCGCCCTTATTCCTACCCCCCACTATGAGAATGACTTTTTCAAAGGAAATTACTGCGGATTTCAAAGCGTTAACAGTTGTAGCCTTTGAATCGTTATAAATACTTATACCTTTATACTCAGTAACAAAAGAGAGCCTGAAAGGTAAACCCTCAAACTCATATATTTCCTCCTTTATTATATCCTCGGGAATTCCAAAGCATAGAGCGGTAAGAATTGAAGCCATAATATTATCAATATTGTGCCTTCCTACAAGCTTTATTTTGGTCGTATCAATAAATCTTTCACCCTTAATATACACAAATCTTCCGTCAAAAAAGTTTTCCTCCGAGTTGAAGAATATCCTTTGTGCGCGGGTCGGTACATCCGCAACCTCCTTAAGTCCCGCATTCAGTACTGCTACATCTTCTTCTTTCTGGTTCATAAAGAGTCTGTATTTGCTTTCAAGGTAATCCTTCAAATCAGGGTGCCAGTCAAGATGATCAGTTGAAAAGTTAAGAAATACCCCCACATGCGGTCTGAAGTTTCTCAATGTCTTAGCTTGAAAGGAAGAGACTTCAAGAACAGCTATACCTTCCGTATTGTGTTTTACTATCTCTGAGAAGGGTACACCTATATTTCCGCCTTCGTAAACTTCCAGGAAGTATCTCTTTAATATCCTATATATAAGACGAGTGGTGGTTGATTTTCCGTCCGTACCAGTAACGGCTACAATCTTACCTTTAAAAAATCTTGAAGCTACCTCCAGTTCACCGGTAAGAGGTGTATTCCTTTCCTCGGAAAGCTTAAATAATTCATGGGTTGGAGGAATCCCAGGAGATACAACTATCTCATCCACATCCCCTATTAGATCTTCCGGTTTATCTCCCCTTCTATCATCCCCTTCAATAACGCTGTAACCTTTAAGTCTCAAAAGCTCGGAAACAGCCCTACCGCTCTTGCCGAGTCCCCAAACGAGAATCTTCATAATTTCCCTTTTTCTTATAATAAAATTAGAACATGGAACAGTTGAATGTAAAGATAGGAGTCCTCACCGTATCGGACAGGGCAAGCAGGGGTATTTATGAGGATTTCAGCGGAAAGGCAATAATTGATTATCTCAAGGATGTTATAACAACACCCTTTGATATTGACTACAGAATAGTACCCGATGAACTTGAAAAAATTAAGGAAATACTTATAGATATGGCGGATAACCAAAATTGCAGCCTTATATTTACAACTGGAGGAACGGGACCCGCACCGAGGGATGTAACCCCCGAAGCTACCGAGGCGGTATGTAGCAGGATCCTGCCGGGATTCGGTGAACTGATGAGGCAAGTCTCACTTAAACAGGTTCCGACAGCCATACTATCAAGACAGCTTGCAGGTATAAGGGGAAATACCCTCATAGTTAATCTTCCCGGAAAGCCCCAATCCATAAAGATATGTCTTGATGCGGTATTTCCCGCAATACCCTACTGCCTTGATCTTATAGGCGGTGCCTATATAGAAACAAACGAGGAGAAGATAAAAACCTTCAGACCAAAAGGCACTTAAGAGAACACCTTGCCCGGATTAAACAGATTGAGAGGATCAAAGACCTTTTTTATCTCCCTCATAATGTTAACTGTCTCTTTCCCCAGCTGTTTTTCCAAAAACGCCATCTTCGTAAGACCCACTCCGTGTTCCCCCGTTATTGAACCCCCGAAACCTATTGCGATATCAAATACTTCTTCCATAGCCTTCTCCGCCCTTTCTTCCTCTTCCCTTGATGATTTATCGTACATAATATTCACATGCAGATTACCGTCACCTATATGACCGAATATAACAACCGGTAAACCGTACTTTTCCGATAAACTCCTGAAAGCGGGTACAGCCTCCGAAAGGCAAGATCTCGGGACTACTATATCCTCGTTTATCTTTCCGCTCTTAATCTTGGCAAGGGCTGGACCCAAACTCTTCCTTGCAAGCCACAGCTCTTCTTCTTCCTTTCCATCCTTCGCTATCCTGTAGCTCACACCCGCATCCTTTAATATCCCGCCTACAACCTTTACATCCTCCTCAACGGAAGGAGGATTCCCGTCAACCTCTATTAAAAGAAGGGCTTCAACATCATCGGGAAGATCAATACCCTTGTATTCCCTTACAACACTTATGGCGTCCTTGTCCATGAATTCAAGGGCGGATGGGAAAACACCCGATGTCATCAAGGAAGTAACAACCTTACCTACTGTGGGAAGATCATCAAATAGGGCAAGCAGTGTCCTTCTTGCACGAGGCTTGGGTATAAGCCTGACTATTATCTCGGTTATAAGACCGAGTGTCCCTTCAGAACCTACAAAGAACTTGGTAATATCATAACCCGCCACATCCTTTATAACGGGATTGCCAGTTCTTATAACAGTACCGTGCTTTATAACAGCGGTAATCCCCAACACATACTCCCTTGTAACACCATATTTAACACACCTCGGTCCCCCCGCATTCTCCGCCACATTACCACCTATGGTTGAGTACTTATAAGAAGAAGGATCAGGGGGATAAAAAAGACCCAATTTCTCAACATACTTTTGAAAATCGTAGGTAACCACACCGGGTTCTACCACCGCGGTAGCATTATCCCTGTCCACCTTAAACCTGTTCATTCTTTCAAAAGAAATTACAACACCGCCCCTGTCCGTGGGCATAGCTCCGCCCGTTAGTCCCGAACCTGCACCCCTCGGAAACATAGGTATTCCCTCTTCGTAACATATCTCTACGATCCTTTTAACATCTTCCTTTCCCTCCGGAAAAACAACAGCGGAAGGCATCTCGGATTTTACGGGTATGGGAGTAGCATCGTAAGAGTACAGCTTTCTTTCCACATCGGAGGTGCTTACCTTATTCTCCCCGAGCGCCTTAATAAGCCTTTTTATACCATCGGAGACGATAATCATGATCCTACTAATATAACATCGCAATAAAAAGCATCCATGATTGCAGTCAAAAGAAAATTTAATAAAATCATATAGTATGAAAAAATTTTTGATAATATTAATAATCTTTTTTGTAGGAGGAATCATGCTTATATCAGTACTCTCAAGAGTCCCCGTAGGAGAAAGAATTGCAGTGTTGACAATAGATGGCGTTATTATTAATCCCCTGCCTATTATTAAGAAAATTGATAGGCTTTCGGAAGATAAAAGCGTTAAGGCACTTGTATTAAGGGTTGACAGCCCGGGAGGATCCGTAGGTGCATCCCAAGAGATATACAGGGCTATAGAAAGGTTTAAGGAAAAAGGTAAACCCGTTGTGGTATCAATGGGTAACATAGCAGCATCTGGAGGCTACTATATATCCGCACCAGCGGATTTTATCTACGCAAATCCCGGCACCATAACAGGAAGCATAGGCGTGATAATACAGTACATAGGTTATAAAGAGCTTCTATCAAAGATAGGGATTAAGGCGGAAGCTATAAAGACAGGAAAGTTTAAAGATACACTTTCACCCTTCAAGGATCTAACAAAGGAGGAGAAGGACTACCTTAAAAGGGTCATTACCGACTCTTACGAGCAGTTTATAGATGCCATATTGAAGTACAGGAAAGATAAGATCACGGAAGAAGAATTAAGGAAGATAGCGGACGGAAGGGTTATGACGGGACTTAAGGCAAAGGAGATAGGTCTTGTGGATGAAATAGGAAACTTGAAGGATGCCATTGATAAAGCTGCGGAACTTGCAGGAGTTTTAAAACCGAGAGTATTCTATGTAGAAGAAAAGAAATCCTTCCTTAAAAAGATACTCGGAGGAGATATAGAAGATTTGAGAATATTAAACTCATATAATCTTACCTATTACCTGATGGATTGGTGAATGGGATTTTAAGTTTTATAGTAAAATACACTTTCCGATGGCGGAATCAAAGCATTACGATCCTAAGTATATAGAAGAAAAATGGGAAAAGGAGTGGATTGAAAAGGATATCTTTTCCAAAGCCGTAGGAGAGGAAAAATTCTCTGTCGTTATACCCCCACCCAATGTAACGGGATCACTACACATGGGTCATGCCCTTAATGTTACCCTTCAAGACATTGTATGCAGATGGCAAAGGATGAGAGGCAAAACGGTCGTATGGGTGCCTGGTTTTGATCATGCAGGTATAGCAACCCAATATGTTGTTGATAAAAAGCTTCAACAAGAGGGAAAGAACAGGATAGAGATAGGCAAGGAAGCCTTTTTAAGAGAAGTTTGGAAGTGGGTACCGGAAACGAGGGATTCAATAAAGAAACAGTTGGAAAAGATAGGTGTAAGTGTTGACTGGAACAGGGAAAGGTTTACAATGGATGAGGGCTTTTCAAGAGCGGTAAGAAAGGCTTTTGTTGAACTTTTTAAGGAAGGTCTTATATACAAGGATAAATACATAGTAAACTGGTGTCCCAAGGATATGACAGCCCTCTCCGATCTTGAGGTAGAACATGAAGAGGAGAAGGGGAACCTGTGGTACATAAAATACCCGTTGGAAGACGGAAGCGGATACATAGTCGTTGCCACAACAAGGCCCGAAACCATGCTCGGTGACACCGCTGTGGCTGTTCATCCTCAGGACGAAAGGTACAAACATCTAATAGGAAAAAGGGTAAAACTGCCCCTTGTAACATGGAAAAGGAAAACACTGGAAGGTAAGGAGATTGATGAATACATACCCATCATAGGGGATGAAAGGGTAAAGCCAGAATTCGGAACGGGTGCGGTTAAGGTAACACCCGCCCATGATCCCAATGACTTTTATATGGGTAAGGATCACAACCTACCCGCTGTTATGATAATGGACGGAAGGGGCGTAATAAACGAAAACGGGGGTATATTCAAGGGACTTGAAAGGTATGAAGCACGAAAAAAGATAGTTGAGAGTTTAAAAGAAGAAGGGTTAATAGAGAAGATTGAAGAACATGTACACGCGGTGGGTAAATGCTACAGATGTAAAACGACGGTTGAACCGCTCCTTCTGGAGCAATGGTTTGTAAGGGTAACAGACGATAGAATTAAGGAAAAAGCCATAAAAGTGGTTGAGGAAGGAAAGATAAGATTTATCCCAGAGCAGTGGAAAAAGGTTTATCTTGACTGGATGTACAACCTCAAAGACTGGTGTATATCAAGACAGATATGGTGGGGACACAGGATACCAGTATGGTACTGTAAGGATTGTAGTAATATAAACACCTTCTGCGATGATGACTTTGAGGATATAAGGACAAAGATCATATTTAACCTTGTAGCGGACGGCAAACTCAGCCCAGAATTTACAAAGGATGAGTTGATTGAAACACTCCAAAAGCCAACCCTCGCAGGTAAAAACATAACCGTACTTGATTTTTACAGCAAATGGGTCTTCGGGAAGGATATATCCATAGCGGAGTTTGAAAATCTCAACGATCTAAAGGATTTATCCCATGCAGGTGAATATATAAAACTCGTTCTTAAATGTAAGAGTTGCGGATCAGAAAATCTTGTACAGGAAGAGGATGTTCTTGATACATGGTTCTCATCAGCCCTCTGGCCCTTCGGCGTATTTGGATGGCCCTCTAATACGGAAGATCTGCGAAAGTTTTACCCCACCGATCTCCTTGTTACCGGGTTTGACATCATCTTCTTTTGGGTAGCAAGGATGATAATGATGGGCCTCTACTTTATGAAAAACATTCCTTTCAAAGATGTATATGTACACGCCCTTGTAAGGGACGAGTTCGGTCAAAAGATGTCAAAAACAAAGGGTAATGTGATAGATCCCTTGGATATCATTGATAAATACGGGGCGGATTCCTTAAGGTTTACCTTGTCCCTTCTCGCCCTACAGGGAAGGGATATAAAGCTTTCGGAAAAGAGGTTTGAAAGTGTAAAACATTTCGCAAATAAGATATGGAACGCCTCAAGGTACATACTTATGAATATGGATGAATCCCTGCTTGGAAGCTTTCCCCTCACGGAAGATCTGAAACCCGAAGATAAATGGATAATAACATGTTTAAACAAAACCGCGGATAAGGTAAACAGAGAATTGGAAAACTACAACTTTGCATACGCATCTCAATCAATTTATGAGTTTTTCTGGAATGAGTTCTGCGACTGGTATATAGAATTTACGAAAGAAAGAATATACAAGGGTGAAAAGGAAGAAAAAAGGATAGCCCTCATAGTTCTACTTTATGTACTTGACAGAGCATTGAGATTATTGCATCCCTTTATGCCCTTCATAACCCAGGAAATTTGGAGCAAACTGCCCTCTTCTCACCCCGAGTATATATCCTTTGCGGAGTTTCCTGTAAAGAGGGAAGAAGAGATATTTGAGAGGGAATGGAAAGATATTGAGAGGTTAAAAGATATAATAACCACCATAAGGTTTCTTAGATCCGATTTGCAGATAGATCCGGGTAAAAGGCTGACCCTATTTTACAAAGCGGATCAATCAAAAGACATAGTAGAAAGGTTTAAGCATCATATATTAAATCTTGCAAGGCTGGAAAGCCTTGAATATACGGATGAAAGACCGACGGATACACTTGTTGTATTCTCGGAGGATGTTGAGATATATCTTCCTGTTGAAGGTAGTGTGGATGTAGAAAAACTTCTTACGACCTACAGCAGGAAAAAGGAAGAGGTTGAAAAGGAACTGAAGATAAGGGAAAACAAACTTTCAAACGAAAACTTCCTTAAAAAGGCTCCACCACACATAGTTGAAAAGGAAAAAAGAATAAAAGAGGAGCTTGAAGAGGAACTTGAAAAAATAAACAGGGTGCTGAGCATACTCGCCTCTTAAGATGTTCAGCATAAGGATGCGTTCCTCCCTTCACGGTAAACATGTTTCTGGTGCGGAAAGAATATGTAAAGGTGAAGATATAGGGGAAATGGTTCGCGAACTGCTTACAAGACCGAAGGAGTACGATCACATAAGCTTAAAGATAGAAAGGGTTGAAGTTAAGGAAATAGAAAAGGCTCTGCCTATCAAGACCTACACCTTTGAAAGGGTGGAGGAGGCAAGGGAATTTGCAATAGATATGCTTGAAAGGGAAGGTATAAAGGCATCAATCCTTAAAAAACTCTTCAGGGAGCTTGATACGGGCGCGAGTCCGGAGGGTGGTAATATGAGGGGTGCAATGATAGTTGACATGGAAAGTGGCAATAGATTGGAACCTGACAAAAGAAGGGGAATAAGGACGGTAAAGGTAGACTGGGCTTCAAGGAAATTTATAACGGACCAACTCTTGGAAAAGGGTTATACACCCAGAACGGTTGATGCCTTAGCCATAGCGACCAAGAATATACACTGCGGTGTTGTGGCGGAGGTATGCTGGAGTGATGATCCAGATTATACCACCGGCTATATAGCATCAGAAAGTCTTGGCTACATACGAATTTCCCCTTTCAAAAGAAAGGGAAGTCCTTACGGCGGGAGAATATATTTTGTTAAAAGGGGAGAAAAAGACAGGGTAATAACATGCTTGGAAAAGGAAGCCTTTTTAATAAAATCCTTGTAGTTGTATGTATATTAACATTGCCCTACTCAATAATCTCAATGTCCTCAAGAATAGCCTTCTCCGAATGGTTTATTGATTGGCAGTATTCCTTGGAAAGCTTTCCCGAGGACCCCTACGGAATGTCAAAAGAGGAAAGAAAAAGGTTGGCAAAGCTGGGTTTAAAGGCGGTTACATCCGATGAAGGTATGGAAGAGTTCAAAAGGGCAAAGTTGCCCGACGGGAGACCCGCCTTCAGACAGAAAGAAATAAAACACATGGAGGATGTAAAGAATCTTCTTTCAATATTGTTTCCCCTTGGTTATATACTTTCAGTAGTTGATATGTTGATATTCATCTATCTATTTTTATCAAATAAAACATTACTCGGCAGAGGGCTTATGGGAGGAGGGATATTATGCATAACCTTACTTATATGCGCAGGGGTCCTTTCCATCACCGACTATGATCTTGCCTTTGAAAAATTCCACGATCTCTTTTTTGATCCTTACTCTTGGAGATTCAGTTACAGCGATACCCTTCTAAGGATTTATCCGCGCATGTTCTGGTTCAACGGAACAATATTCGTTATAAGCCTGTCCGTGATTCTGTCCCTTTTATCCATAATCATCGGATTCCTGATAAGGAAAAGGTATGCCTTACCTCCCTTCTTGCCCAATCAATAATATTAAGCATTTCATCCACAGTCTCGGGATCTTTAAAGTCAACTTTCTCCAATATCTTCTCTACAATATCCGCAACAGCAGGAAGGGATATCTTACCTTCAAGGAAAAGTGCAACCGCCTCCTCATCCGCTCCGAGCAAGGCTGGTATATAGGCACCTCCCTTCCTACCTACCTCCCTGCATATATCTATTGATTTAAACCTTTCTTTATCAACCTCCAAAAATGTAAGATTTCCCATCTCAAAAAGGGACAGTCTATAAAAAGGAAATTCCCTCCTTTCGGGATAGGTAAGGGCATACATTATGGGAATTCTCATGTCCGTAGGGGAAAGATGCATAAGGAAGCCGTTATCTTTAAGCTCAACAATTCCGTGAACCAGGCTCTGGGGGTGAATAACCACATCTATCATGTCTATGGGAAAATCAAAAAGATACATTGCCTCTATCATCTCTATACCCTTGTTAAAAAGGGTGGCGGAGTCTATGGTAATCTTTTTACCCATATTCCAACGGGGATGATTTAACGCCTCACTCACACTTGCATTCTTAAAGCTCTCATAAGGCTTGTCATAAAAGGGTCCTCCCGAGGCGGTAAGCCATATTTTTCTTACCTCTTCCCTTTTAACCTTTAAAAGTAATTGAAAAAGTGCACTATGTTCGCTGTCAACCGGTATAACCCTGTTCCTGTTCTCCTTTATAATCCTTCCAAGACAGACAACAGCCTCCTTATTTGATGCGAGTAGAGTTTTTCCCTTTTTTAAAGTAATATATGCGGGCTTTATACCCGCAACACCGGATATGGCATTCATAACAATATCCCCTATTTCCACAGCCTCTTCTATACCTTCCTCCCCGTGAACATACCTGGTTGATGAAGGTAAGCCTTTCAACCATTCCTCAGATGGATTTTCAAAGGTAACAACAATTTCGGGTTCAAACTCCCTTGCCTGATTCAAAAGTTTTTGGGACGCATGATAAGCAACAAGGGCTTTTACCTTTATACCTTCTATCCTCTTTACAACATCAAGGGTTTGAACTCCTATTGAACCCGTAGATCCGAGTAAGGACAGACTTTTCATTTATCCCAATATTTAAATTATAATGTTAAAAGTTAAAAGCCATGGAAATTAAAGAAGAAGAGGTAATAAAAGTATTAAAGGGAAGCAGGAAACCCCTTCCCTTCTCCCATATAGCGAACAAGCTAAACCTTGAAAAATCAGATATGAAAAAATTAAAAAAGGTATTAAAGGAATTGAAGAAAAAGGGTAAGGTTAAGGTTGAAAGGAACAAATTCAAACTTATTGAAGAAGAGATAGTGGAAGGAGAAGTATTATCTTACACGGGTTTCGGCTTTTTAAAGGTGGAAGGGAGGGATAAGGACATATATATACCACCTTTTGAGATGAAAAAATTGTTTCACGGTGATTTTATAAGGGCTAAGGTTGTTGAATTTAAAGGTAAAAAGGAGATAAGGGTTCTAAAGGTAATAAAAAGGAGTAAGAAGGAGTTAATATGTTCACTTAAGAAGGGTAAAAAAAGGTGTTATGGTGTGCCTTTGGATGAGAATGCCCATATTCCCATACTTTTATCCCCCAAGGACTGTAAGAATATAAAAAAGGGAAACATTTTAGTAGTTAAGATAACAAAGTATCCGACAGATAAAGCACCTGCCTACGGCAGGATAAAGGAGGTTCTCGGACACCCTTTAGAAAAATTTCTTGCGGTTGACATAATAATAAGAAAGCACAATCTACCTACAAGCTACCCCGATGATGCACTTAAAGAGGCTGAAAGACTGAGGATTGATATAGATAAGGAGATAAAAAACAGAAAAGATCTAAGGGATCAGCTGTGCTTTACCATAGACCCTGAAAAGGCAAAGGATTTTGATGATGCGGTTGCCATAGAAAGGACACCCGAAGGTTACTTCAGATTGTTCGTTCATATAGCGGATGTATCTCACTTTGTTAAGCCAAATACAGCCATTGACAGAGAAGCTTACAAAAGGGGCTTCACCTTCTATTTTCCGGACAGGGCAATTCACATGTTACCAGAAAGACTTGCCTCGGATCTTTGCAGTCTTGTACCTGGTGAGGACAGGCTTACCTTCACCTGTGAAATGGTGTTCAATGAAAAAGGTAAATTATTACACTACGATATTTACGAAAGTGTAATAAACAGTAAGGCAAGATTAACTTATGATCAAGCACTTAAGATAATAGTGGGTGATCCCGCTATAGAAAAACATCTGAGTCATCTAACTGAACCTCTCAGAAATATGGAGATACTTTATCGGATACTCAGTAAGAAGCGATGGGAAGCAGGAAGCATAGACTTTGATTTGCCGGAATCTGAGGTAATCATTGATGAATACGGAGAACCTGTAGCAATAGTGCCGTATGAACGACATATCGCCCATCGTATCATTGAACATTTCATGATATCAGCAAATGAAACTGTAGCCCTGCATCTTGAAAAGGCGGGATACCCGTGCCTCTATAGGGTTCACGAAAATCCTGACCCGGATAGGGTGGAAAACCTTATAGAGATACTGAACGGCTTGGGATATAAGGTTCCGAAGACGGGTAACTACAATTCAAGATTTTTTCAAAAGATAATAGAAGATTTTGAAGGTAAACCCGAAGAGAACATGATAAGATTCCTGACATTGAGAACTATGAAAAGGGCAAAGTATAGCCCTCACAATCTTGGACATTTCGGCTTAGCCCTTGAGCATTATGCTCACTTTACATCTCCCATAAGGAGATACTCGGATATTATAGTCCACAGACTTTTAAAATCCGCCCTTAGGGGAGAAGACATTGATTATGAAAAAACAGTGGCATGTCTTGAGGAAGCGGGAGAGCACCTTTCCACCCAAGAGAGGTTGGCGGAAGAAACGGAAAGGGAAGCCATTGACCTCCTAAAAGCAAGATACATGAAATCAAGGATAGGAGAAACATTTAAAGGTATAATAACGGGTGTAACATCCTTCGGTCTGTTCGTTGAGATAGAAGAGATACTTGTAGAAGGATTGGTTCATATAAATACACTAACGGAAGATGAATATATATACGATGAGCCTTCCCACAGGCTCGTGGGATTGAGGACAGGGAAAATATACAGACTGGGTGATGTTGTTAAGGTAAAGGTAATAGGAGTTGATGAGGAAAGGGCAAGGATAGACCTATCCCTTGAAAACTGATATCATGTTTTGGGAACTCATAGCAACAGGCTTTTATATAGGCAGGATAAAGTTTGCCCCAGGAACCGTAGGGACCCTATTAGCCTTGCCACTTATATACATATTCGCATTTAAGTGGTGGGCTGTACTCGTTGTATCACTAATTCTCTTTATAGTAGGCGTCTTCGCATCAAACTATGTTATTGATATGTCCGATGAGGAAGATCCGGATGAAGTTATCATTGACGAGATAGTAGGATACTTTATAGCATTTCTTTTTGTTAAGCCGGATTTAAATACATGCATATCGGGATTTATAATCTTCAGAATTATTGATATACTGAAACCCTTTCCTGTCAATATATTTGAAAAGCTACCGCGTGGGTGGGGAGTTATGGCGGATGATGTAGTGGGCGGAATACTCACTGCCCTTATACTATACTTTCTTTATTCAAGCCAGTAGTTGGGCGCTTCCTTTGTGATAATAACATCATGAACATGGGATTCCCTGTACCCCGCATAGCTTATCTTAACAAACTTGGCTTTCTCTTGAAGCTCCTTTATATTTCTTGCACCTACATAACCCATGCCTGATCTTAATCCTCCCACAAGCTGAAAGATAACCTCCTTAAGCTGACCTTTGTAAGGTACCCTTCCCTCTATGCCCTCTGGAACAAATTTCTCAGCCCCCTCCTGTCCGTACCTGTCCACGGACATCCTGCTTACCATAGCACCGAGGGATCCCATACCCCTATAAACTTTGTAAGCCCTTCCCTGATAATAGATAAGCTCACCCGGTGCCTCGTCCGTTCCCGCAAGCAGATTTCCGAGCATAACACAGCTTGCCCCGAAAGCCAAAGCCTTTACAATATCACCCGAATATCTTATTCCCCCGTCCGCTATGATGGGAACACCTTCATCCTTACAAGCCCTGAAGGCTTCCCTTATTGCGGTAAGCTGAGGAACACCCACACCAGCGACAATCCTCGTTGTGCATATTGATCCAGGACCCACTCCCACCTTTACAGCATCCGCTCCCGCATCTATAATTGCCTTTGCACCTTCATAGGTTGCCACATTGCCTCCTATAAGCTGGAGATCAGGATACTCCTTCTTTATAGCTTTTATAGTATCAAGAACCCTTTTGGAATGTCCGTGGGCGGTATCAACAGCAATAACATCAACACCAGCCTCAACAAGGGCGGATACCCTTTCCATTGTTTCCGGACCTGTCCCTACCGCAGCACCAATCCTTAATCTGCCTATTTCATCCTTACATGCATTGGGATACTGCTTACGCTTTATTATATCCTTTATGGTTATAAGCCCTTTTATCCTACCCTCTTTATCAACTATGGGCAGTTTCTCTATCTTATACTTTTGGAATATCTCCGTAGCCTCCTCAAGGGTTATCCTCTCCTCCGCAACTATGAGGTTGTCCCTTGTCATAAACAGGGAAACGGGTTTTGAAAAATCTGCAGGCTTTATAAACCTTAAATCCCTGTTGGTTAATATACCGACGAGTTTTCCGTCCTTTTCCACAACAGGAACACCAGAAATCCTGTATCTTTCCATAATTTCCATCGCCTTTCTTACGGTGGTGTCTGGTTCTACAGTTACGGGATTCAGAATCATACCGCTTTCGGACTTTTTAACTTTCTCAACCTCCTTAGCCTGCTCTTCAATGCTCATGTTCCTGTGAATAATTCCTATTCCCCCTTCCCGTGCAAGGGCTATAGCCAACCTCGCCTCCGTAACCGTATCCATTGCAGCAGAGACTATAGGGATATTGATTTTTATGGTTTTTGTCAAAAAGGTAGATGTATCCACCTCGTGAGGAAGAACCTCGGAATAGCCTGGCAACAGTAAAATGTCGTCAAAGGTTAGTCCTTCACTTATATGTTCGTTATACATGTATTATATTATAACGATTTGTTAGAGGATTCACACAACACGCAGTTCCCTCAGTGCTTTCTCCCATATAGGACCTATATCAATTCCTTCAAGTATTAAAAGCTCTATGAGATGTCTTGAAAGACCTATAAGTATATGGGCGTATATGTCAGGATTCGGGACATCCAAAACCTCCAAGGTTTCCTTAGCCTTTTCAAATAGGGTTCTCTTTGATGTTTTATAAAAATTCTGAAAGTCTTCATCACCACACATAGCTTCAAAGTAAAAGATTTTTGCAAGCTCCTTGTTTTCCACCGCGGTCTTTATAGGCTCGCGCAATATAATCCTTTTTGCCTCTTCAACCTTACCCTCCTTAGCAAGGGCTATACCCCTGTTCATATCATCAATGACCTTATTTATGGTAATACTGGCAAGCTCTATCATAATATCCTTCTTACTGCTGAAGTAGAGGTAAAAGGTGCCGTGACCGAGGTTTGCTTCCTTGGTTATATCAGAAACACGAGCCCTGTGATACCCTTTGGTATATATGACCTTTTTCCCCGCTTCAAGGAGTCTGAGTTTGGTATCTGACTGATCCATCAGTTACTGTGGTTAATTATTATACATGTAATATATACCGAAGCGTGATATTTTACCCTCTATCTCAAGCAGGCTTAAAAGACCCATAAGCTCCTCCCTTCCCATGTTTGTCTCAACCAAAAGCTCATCAAAAGTTTTAGGAGTTTCAAGAAGGGATAAAATATCTTCTTCGGAAATACTCTTTTTCTCTTCCCTATCCTCTTCTACAATAACCGAAGGTGATATAAGATCTATAATATCGGAAGGATCCTTAAATATCTCAGCCTTGCCTTCCTTCAATAACATATAACATCCTTCCCATCTGTCTGATCTGCCCATACCTATATGGACAAAGATCCTTTTACCCTGCCTTACCGCGTACTTAGCTGTTATAAGAGAACCGCTCTTTTTACCCGCCTCAGGGATAACCACAAAGTCACTTATGGCACTTATTATCCTGTTTCTTACGGAGAAGGAATACTTACCACCCCTCTCAAGGGGATCAAATTCCGATATTATTGCGGATCCTCCTTCAATAACCTTCTTCTGCAAGGAAACATCCACATTCAAAAAACCAGTACCTGCAACCCAAACGGTGTATCCTCCTTCACTTACGGTGGTTTCATGAACCTTAGTGTCAACACCCCTTGCCCCACCGGAAATTGTAAACACTCCAGCCCTAACAAGTTCAATACACAGATCCTCCACCAACTTAAGGGTATAAATGGTAGGAAATCTGGGACCCACTATACCTACGAAGGTTCCGAATTTTATATTACCCTTATAAAATAAAACAGGTGGTGGATCTTCAATAAATCTCAACTGGGGAAAGTAATTTTCATCCTCAATAGAAACAGCCTTTATTTGCCACCTATCCATAAGGTTCAGCAACCTTTCCAAAGCCCTCTCCGAATAACCCTCCCTGTTCCTTATTCTTACCGCCCTTTCCTTACCCACTATCATTGAAAGGGTATGTATATCACTTTCAAGGATCACCTTTCCGGAACCGAAATAGTCGTATAACCTCTTTAACGATTTGTTTCCCACACCTTTTATACTTCTAAGTATTAACCAGTTGATAAGCTTCTCCATTGGATAGAATTATAAATATGCAATTTTTTATTTTATTATTTCTGGTGGTTTTCAGTTTGTCTTATCCAAAAATATTTGTAGCCAAATGGGATTCGCCGATAACCCCCATAACAGCGGATTTTATTGATAGAACACTCTCAAAGGCGGAAAGGGAAGGGGGAACAATTTACATCTTGCAATTAAACACACCCGGCGGGCTTGAAACTTCAATGCGAAGGATAATACAGAGATTCCAACAAACAAGGTTGGTAACGGTAGTGTTCGTTTACCCCCCGGGAGGAAGGGCTGCCTCCGCTGGTGCATTAATAACAATATCAGCGGACATAGCAGCCATGAGTCCTGGTACAAACATAGGGGCAGCCCATCCTGTGAAGATGGGGGGAGGAGACAACAAAGATCAAAAAGTTATGGAACAGAAGATAATTCAGGACATGCTTGCCTTAATAAGGAGTATAGCAAAGGAAAAGGGAAGGAATTATAAGGTTATTGAAAAGATGATAACGGAAAGTATATCCCTTACGGAAGATGAAGCCCTAAGGAAAAATGTGATAGATCTTATAGCGGTTGATATAAATGATCTTTTGAAGCAGATAGACGGAAAGGAAATAAACAAATTCGGCAGAACAATAAAGGTTTCAACTCAGGGTAAAGAGATAGTACATCTTCAAGGAAACTTAAAGGAGGAGCTGTTCAAGATAATAACGAACCCAACCATAGCCTATCTTTTACTTCTCATAGGTTTTTACGGTTTATTCTTTGAGCTTTACAACCCAGGTGCAATAATACCAGGCGCTGTAGGTGCCATATCGTTACTTCTCGGGCTTTACGGATTAAGTTTAATCACCATAAACTGGCTGGGACTTTTACTTATAATCCTTGCGGGAATCCTATTTATTCTTGAGCTTATAACCCCAACCTTCGGCGGACTTACCCTCGCGGGAATTATAGCCTTAACTCTCGGTTCTATAATACTTACGGATCCCGATTCCCCTTACGGTGATATACCCATGTCTGTAATCGTAACCATGACCGTAGCAAGCGCCCTTTTCTTCCTCGTGGTAGGAAGGTTAGGCTTAAAGGCTCAAAAAAGGAAAAAGATGCTCGGTATTGAGGAACTGGTGGGCGAAGAGGCGGAAGCCATATCCGATTTTAAGGGGGGTAAAGGAAAAGTATTCCTTCACGGTGAAATATGGAATGCGGAAAGCGAGGATGAAATAAAAAAAGGAGACAAGGTTAAGGTAACTTCCGCTAAGGGTTTAACCTTAAAGGTGGAAAGGTTAAAGGAGTAAGTTTGTCTTGTGATACAAAAGATTCATGGAAAATTTAAGATTGTCATAGAGTTCTATTGAATAGTTATCCCAAAACACGCATGTTCCCGCAAGGCAAAAATAACCACCGCTTTTAGGAGCAAAATGCTCCGCTATAAGAAGGGTATAGTTACCCTGATTTGAAAGGGATGTATCCTCTCCCCTTACAACAACCTTTATATCGGGCATCAAAGGTTTTATGGAGGCTGTACAAGGCAGAAGGACCTTTTCAACACCATCTTTATATCTGCGAATCTTCGTCGTGACAACAAAGTAAGGATCCCCTTTATGATTATTTACCTTATCCGTAACCTCATCACCGTTCAGCTCCATACCGAAAGCCCTCGCAAGCGTATTACATGTATCCGCTATCCTATCCTCATTCTTGTAATAACCGAGTAAAATAACCTTTTTTCCTTTATTCTCAACAAGATCTTGAATGAATTTAACTTCCTCTTCAGTAAAAGGTATTTCGGGATAGTTGAATACCACGGTATCGTAAGAGGAAAGTTTCTCCCATTCGCTTACTTCATCTATCTCCACGCCAAACTCGGGCGCCTTTTTTTGGAGCACGGAAAAATAGTAATAGTCTGTAACTGTGAATTCCTGATGGGTTATGCTCCATCCGACCCTGCAAATACCCTTCGTCATGGCTTTTATATTATAAAATTTTTATGAGGGAATAATGAAAATTGACAGCAAGCTTGTAGAAGAAAAAGTTAGGAACTTGGTAAAACCGGTAATAGAAGGTATGGGTTTTAGGCTTTTTGATGTTGAATTCAAACCCGAAAGGGGATGGGTTTTAAGAATAATAGCGGATAAGGAGGGAGGAATAACCATAAAGGACTGTGAGGATATAAGCAAAAAAATAAGTGCCTTACTTGATGTTGAAGACATCATACCCTTTTCCTACTTCTTGGAGGTGTCCTCACCAGGTTTGGACCGTGAACTTACCAAACCCGAACATTATGAATTCTTTAAGGGAAGGCTTGCAAGACTTATACTCAGGACACCAGTCAATAACACGAGGGAGATTGTGGGCAAAATTGAGGGAGTCTCTAACGGAATAGTTATCATTAAAACCGAAAAAGGAGAAACCCTTCATGTGCCCCTTTCCTACATAGCGAGAGGTAGATTGGAGTTCTAAGTATGGTTAAAAACATCAAAAAACTCATTGAACAAACCGCAAAGGAGAAGGATCTTCCGGAAAGGGTCGTTGAATCCGCATTAAAAAAGGCAATAGCAGTTGCAATAAAGAAGGATAAGAATATAAAGGACTTTCTTGAAGTTGAATTTGAAGACGGTGAAATAAAAGTTTATGTAATAAATAAACGGGATAATAAAAAAACACCCCTTGACATATCAACGGAAGATGTAAACAGGATAGCAGCTTATGCGGCAAAAAAAGAATTCCTTAAAGAGATTGAACAGGCGGAGAAGGAAAGAGGCTTCTTAGAATATAAGGAACTGGAAGGTGAGATAGTTACGGGTATCGTAAGAAAAATTATGGACAGTGGTGATATACTTGTTGATCTGGGAAAGGTTGATGCCATATTGCCCAAGAGGGAACAGATATATAAGGAAAAGTATAAGCCAGGTGACAGAATAAAAGCCCTGCTCTTAGAAGTTAGAAAGGGAAAGGGTAAACCCGCCATCATTTTGTCAAGAACCCATCCGAGGCTTTTAAAGAAGCTTATAGAAACTGAAATACCTGAGGTAAACTCGGGATACATTGAGGTCAAGGCGGTAGCGAGGGAACCCGGCGAAAGGGCAAAGGTGGCAGTTCACGCGGAGGATCTTAAAATGGATCCCGTGGGCATAGTGGTGGGGCTTAAGGGATCAAGAATACAACCCATAACCGAAGAGCTTTCTGGTGAGAAGATTGATGTAATAAGATGGAGCGAGGACTTTGAAGAATTTTTAAAAAGGGCATTGTCCCCTTCCCATCCTACTAAAATAAAAGTAATACCGGAGGAAAAGAGGGTTGAAGTTGCAGTACCAAAGGAGGAACTTTCCTTAGCCATAGGCAAGAAAGGTATAAATGTGAAATTGGCGAACAAGTTAACGGGATGGCATATTGATGTAATGTCTGAAGAGGATTTTGAAAAACTTGAAAGCTTGCGGGGAAATGGATAAGGAACTTCTCCAACTTTCCATTGATAAACTCGTTTACGGCGGTTACGGGCTGTCCTTTCATCGCGGTAAAACATATTTTGTAAGATATGCAGCACCTAAGGAGCTTATAAAGGCTGAAATCCTTAAGGAGAAAAAAGATTACAATGAGGCAACTGTAAGAGAGATAGTTTTGCCGTCCGACAGCAGAAGGGAACCCCCGTGCAGATACTACGGATTTTGCGGAGGATGTCAGCTTCAGCATATAGAATACAAAAGCCAGATAAGGGCAAAGGAAGAAATACTTGTAGAAAGCCTTCGTAGAATAGGTAAGATCAAAGATATAAACCTGATTGATACCATACCCTCTCCCAACGAGTTTAACTATAGGGTAAGGGTACAGTTCAAGGTCGGAGGTAAAAAACTCGGATTCTTCGGTTGGGACAACACAGAAGTGGTTGATATATCAGAATGTCCCATCCTACACCCAAGGTTGAATGAGATGATACCGAACCTTAAAGAGATGGTAAAGGAAGTAAACGATATAAGAGAAATCCATTTACTCTATTCCCCCTTCAGGGATGAATACCTGTGCAAGATAGTTACAACCACATCCTTGAATAAGGAAGATCTCATAAGACTTAAGGATAACTACCTCGGAAGTAAGGTTGTGGGTGTGGGAAATTATTCAAGAATGCGACACGGTCTTAACAGAAGATCTTCCGTAGGCAGGGATCATACCTACATAAAGGTAGGTGAATACACATTCAGGGTAAGCAATGATTCTTTCCTGCAGGCAAACTACCATCTTTGGAATAATATGATAAATACTGTAGTAGATAATATATCATTTAAAAAGGCTCTTGATCTGCACTGCGGTATAGGTTTCTTTACTTTGCCACTTGCCGAAAGGGGCCACTTTATTGAAGGATCGGATGTAAATGCAAAATCCATAAGTGATGCGGACTATAACAAAACACTGAACGGAATTGATAATGTTAGTTTTACAAGGGCATCAGCATACAATCAGCTAAAATCACGACTCGGGGAGATAATAGATCTTGTAATACTTGATCCGCCGAGATCAGGACTTGACAACGGAGAGATAGAACTGCTTCTGTCTTTAAAGCCCGATAGGATAATATACATATCCTGTAACCCTTCAACACTTGCAAGGGATCTGGGAGCACTTATAAGCGGAGGCTATAAACTTATCTCAACAAGATTAATAGATCTCTTTCCACAAAGCTATCATATTGAGAGTATAAATATATTAGAACTGCCAAAATAGTATGGAAGAATCAAGAATATTCAATAGAAAGTTACTTATTATAGTAGCAGGTTTCATAATAGCCTTTTTAATTATAGTTATAAGGCTTCTTTACTTACAAATCTTCTGCGATGAGGAATGTATAAAAAATATAACCGCAGAAAGGATACCCTACGAGGTTAACAAAATAGTTTCCGTTCCCAAATATAGGGGATCCATAAAGGATGCGGAGGGTAACATCTTGGTTATAAGCGTTCCTTCCGTTTCCGTATATGCAAGACCTAAGGCATGCCAAAAGGTGGAAGAGAAGAATAAGCGTGTGTTTATAAAGAGATTCTCACGCCTTACGGGTATTTCTCCTAAGCTGATAAGAAAATATATAAACTCGGAAAAGACACATGTTTGGATAGCAAGGGGTCTTTACAAAAATGTGGAAAAGTTAAAAAGGAATTTGGACAGATTGTTGAAAGAAACGGGTATGAGTATATGCATAGGCTACATTGACGACTTCAAAAGAAGATATCTTTATGGGAAACTCGCATCCAACCTAATAGGTCATGTAAATACGGACGGAAGGGGGATAGAAGGTATTGAAAAGATGTACGATGAATACTTGGGCGGAGGCATAAAGCAGGTATATATATCCTATTCCAGATCCCTCGGCAGATTTGTAACCGAACCTATTTTTGACACGGGTTCCCTTCTCAACATAAAGGATGTAATGCTTACCATAAATCTATCCGCCCAGAAAGTGGCGGAGGAAATAAAAAGGGAAATAGTAAGAAAATGGAAACCCAAGAAGGTAATAATAGTGGCGATGGACATAAACAAAGGTGATATAGTGGTAATGGCAAATTATCCTGATTACAATCCTGATTTCTATCAAAGGGTTAAAGCAGGCAGAAAAAGGAACTTTGCGGTTACCGATCTTTTTGAACCCGGATCCACGATGAAACCCTTCTTTATATCCTATGCCCTATGGAAGGGCTATGTAAAAAGGAACGCAAAAATAAACACGGGCAATGGTGTAACGGAGGTGTACGGAAGAAAGGTTAGAGATCCCCAGAGGTTGGGAATCATAAATCTGAAGGAGATAATAATACACTCTTCAAATATAGGAGCAATTGAAGTTGCAAAAAGGTTGAACAAAAAGGATGCGGAAAACATAATAAAGCTTTTCCATTTAGACAAACCTTTTGGAAGTTTAATAGGTGAAGCTAAACCTAAAATACCAGACTTTTCCTACCCAGCAAATATCCTCTACGCTTCCATAGGTCAAGGTCTTTCTTTTAATACACTAAATTTGGTAGTAGCCTTCGGAGCTTTGGCAACAGGTAAGATTGTAAAACCGAAGATTGTAAAAAGTATTCTGGATTCAACAGGTAAAGTCATAAGGGAAGAAGAAACGGAAATTATTAAAGGTGGAATACTTGACCAGAAGACGAGGAAATGGATAATAGATGCCCTTATCAAGGTTGTAGAAGAAGGAACTGGAAAGCAAGCAAGGTCTTCCTACTTTTACATAGCGGGTAAAACAGGAACCGCCCAGAAATTTGATTTTGCCCTTAACAGATATTCAAGGGAAAGGGTAACAACCTTTTTTGTAGGTATATTCCCCGCAACAAATCCCAGGTTTGTAGCTGCAATAGTTGTTGATGAGCCAAAGGGTAAAAATCTATACGGCGGTACCGTATGCGCCCCCTACTTTAAGAAGCTTGTTGAGAGCTTAGCCTTCTTCTATCAACTTGAACCTGATAAAAAGAGGGAAACTATATCACCGTAAAACTCTTTCGGAATACTACTCCCGTAAGGAATACACAAGGGCTTTATACCGGTCATTTCCTCTATTATCAAAGGATTGGTCCTCTCCGAAATGTCTTCACCTTTAAAACCGCTCAGTACAATTCCCCTTACATCCAATCCTCTTTCCTTAGCATAAAACCATGTCAGATAGGTATGATTTATTGTACCGAGCCCGGCCCTTCCCACAATAATAACACTCAAACCTTCCTCATAAGCCAAATCGCCATAAGTGTACCCCTTTTTTATGGGAACACATATACCGCCGGCGCCTTCAACAATTACAATATCACTACTTTCTTTGTATTCTCTTATCTTAGACTTTATAATCTCAATATCAACTTCTATGCCCTCCTCAAGGAAACCCGCATAAGGTGAAAGGGGAAGTTTGTAAGTGTAAATGACCACATCCTTTATATCTTGATCCGTAGCTTCCGCAAGTAACTTGGCATCCTGAGGTACATCACCTACTCCTGTTTCAACCGGTTTAAGACATGAAACTTTAATGTTTGAGGATTTCAATATTTTTGCGGACCAGTAGGTAAAATATGTCTTTCCCACCCCCGTGTCAGTACCTGTTACAAGATATGCCTTTCCCATCTTTTACATTATATTGCGAAAGCTGATGCTTATCATTTTTATGATATAACGATATTATTATATTAGAAATAACCAAATTAAGGAGGTGACCGCTATGGCGCTTATAAAGGAATTTCCTCCAGACGGCGTTGTAACGATAAACAGGGTTATCCTGAAAGAAGGATACACGGTTGATGACTTGGAAGAGAGGGTGGCTGAACTTTGTGAACATGTAAAAACCCATCACTCCATAGACGGATTTATAGGAGGCTTCGTACTTATGAATGCGGGAATGATATCAAAAGAAGGATCAACCGTTGAAAACAAGGAGGTCTCTCCCCTTAAAGATAAAGAAGCCCTCATAGTTACTTTCTGGACATCCTTTGAACAGCATGAAAAATCTCACAAAAGCCCGGAATTCCAAAGACTATTTGAAAGGGTGCTTGAACTTTGTGAAAATGGAAACGAAGAAATTGCCTACATAATGCTGTGGCAAGGCAAAGCTTACGATGAAGAAACCGCTAAGAAAGCAATGGAGATGAAAAAACGCTATGCGGGTTGTGAAACGTGTTGATATATAAACTCCTATCCCTCCCTCCCCCTCTCCCCTTTTTATTTCTTTTGCTCAAACTCTCAATACTGATATAAATCATAAATTTATGGCCCTTGTTCCCTTTATTTATATAGACTGACATGTCAGTTCAGGCTAAAAATACAAGGGAGAGGTTAATAGAGGCTGCAAAAAAGGTATTTTCCGAAAGGGGTTTTTTTGAATCCCATATATCCCACATAATAGAGGAAGCAGGTACGGCAAGGGGAACCTTTTATATCTATTTTGAAAGCAAAGAAGAGATTTTTAAAGAAATACTTAAGGAAATAGTTGAAGAGTTAAAAAGGAGAATAAAACCTGTCAATGTAAAGGAAGATCCAATAAACCAGATAGTTAGGAATATTGAAAGGGTGCTTGATTTTGCTGTTGAGGAGAGGGAACTTTCAAAGATAATACTTTTCAGGAGTTATGACACATCTTTTTCAACTATAGTGGATGAATTTTTCAAAGAAGTAACGGAGATGGTAAAGACATCCCTTGAAAAGGGCATACTTATGGGCTACCTGAAGCCCGTTAATACTGAAATAATAGCACAAGCCATGGTGGGCGCGGTTAAGGAGATTATGAAAAATGCTATTGAAAAGGGCAACATAGATACATATATGGTTGCAAAAGAGCTTGTTGAATTCGCCTTGGGAGGGTTATGGGATGTTAAGGGTAGGTGTTGATATAGGATCCACAACGGTAAAGGCTACGGTACTTGATAATGAAAATAGAATTGTATGGAAAGAGTATATACGACATGAAACAAGACAGGTGGAAAAAACCATAGAACTCCTGGAAAGGTTAAAAAAGGATTTATCAATTAACAAATTCAAACTTTATGTAACGGGTAGCGGAGGATCTGGCATAGCAAAGGCTTTGGGTTGTAAACATATTCAAGAGGTTAATGCCCTTGTCTTGGCAGTGGAACATCTCTTTCCAGAAGCGGGCAGTGTTTTTGAATTGGGAGGTCAAGATGCAAAGTTTGTCCTGTGGCAGAGGGAAGGAGGAAAGCTGAAAAGATTTACATCCATGAATGATAAATGTGCGGGGGGAACAGGGGCAACGATTGACAGAATTATCCTTAAATTTCGTATAGATCCTTCAAAGTATAAGAATACAAAGTATGTACCAGAAAAGGTTCACGAGGTTGCCGGCAAATGCGGAGTGTTTGCAGAAACAGACATTATAAGCCTTTATAAACAGGGTGTGCCTGAAGATGAACTCCTTATTTCCCTTTTTGACGCCATAGTTTTACAGAATTTAAGCACGATAACACGCGGATACACGCCCAGACCAAAAGTATTACTTCTGGGAGGACCAAACTTCTTCTTTAAACCCTTAAGGGAAGCATGGAAATATCACATAGGAAAGCTCTGGGAAGAAAGGAACATAAAAGGGAATACAGAAGATGACATATTCACACCCGATATAGGACTCTTTCTGCCCTCTATAGGATCCGCCCTGCATAGCGTGATAGAAAATACGGCGGAGGTAAGTTCCTTAGATCCCTTATACAGACTGATTGAAGAAAGGGAAAAACTGAAAGAATCTATGGGGGAAAGGGGCTTATGGAAGGATGAAGAGGAGTTAAAGAAATTCCTTCAAGAGTATTCTTTAAAAGATAAAAATATCAGTATTCACATTCAGGCGGATGCAAAAATCTTTATAGGTGTTGACGGGGGATCCACATCAACAAAGGGAGTTGCCTTGGATGAAAAAGGAAACATAATAGCCAAGGAGTATATACTTTCAAAAGGCGATCCAATAGAAGACACTAAGTTTATCCTTAAAAGTATTAAAAAACAGCTTGATGTAAAGGTTCCTTCCTTTGAAATAGGGGGTGTGGGATTTACGGGATATGCAAAAGATTTGCTCAAGGAAGCCTTCGGCGGAGATATAGCCATAGTTGAAACGGTAGCCCACACGAGGGGTGCACTGCATTACTTTCCGGATGCAGAGGTTATATGCGATGTGGGAGGTCAGGACATAAAGGTCATAATACTGAGAAACGGTAGTGTAAAAGACTTTAAACTGAATACCCAATGTTCCGCGGGAAACGGCTATTATCTACAATCAACAGCGGAAAGATTCGGTTATAAGGTTGAAGAGTATGCGGATGTAGCCTTCAAGGCTAAGTACAGTCCCCGTTTTAATTTCGGGTGTGCGGTTTTCTTGGAAGCTGACATAGTTAATTTTCAACAGCTGGGATGGTCCGCGGAAGAGATAATGGCGGGTCTTGCCAAAACCTTACCCCTTAATGTATGGCTTTATGTCATGCAGGAACCGAATTTAAAGAGGCTCGGCAGGGTCTTCGTACTTCAGGGAGGCACCCACAAAAACCTTGCGGTTGTGAAAGCACAAGTTGATTTTATAAAGGAAAGGGTACCCGATGCAAAGATATACATTCATCCAGAAGGTAGTTACGCAGGGGCAATAGGTGTAGCCATTGAATTGATCAGGTCGGAGGAGGAAGTTGAAAAGGACGAACTTTGTAGGATTTGAAAATCTTGACAATATAAGCTACAGGACCATAAGGGGAAAAGAAACCGTATGTACATTCTGCAGAAATTTCTGTACAAGAACCTTTATAGATCTGAAAGTAAACAACACTGAAAAGAGGTATATAATAGCAACCTGCGATAAGGGTACCTTTGAAAAAAAGGAAGATCTTAAATCTTTTCTCTCAAAGAGAAATGCACAAAAAGAGCTTTATCCCAACTTCATAGAACTTTATAACAAAGAAGCCTTCAAATCACATGACCCTCCCAAAGTGACCAGATCAAAAGTAGCAGATTTCTTTAAGGCTAAAAAAAGAAAGTTTCTTAGTGCGTGTAAAATAGGAATTCCCCGCGTATTGAACCTCTACTCCACAGCACCTTTCTTCAGGACATACTTTGAATCCCTCGGTGTTAAGGAAGTTATATTCTCTGATTTTACCACCGAAGAGCTTTACAGAAAGGGAATTAAGAAAGGAACAATAGATCCGTGTTTCCCCTCTAAGGTAGCAGTTTCCCATGTTTATAACCTTCTTTATGAAAAGGATGTTGACATAATATTTTTCCCCTGTATAAGAAAGCTTAAAGGGGAGATATACAAAGCGGAAGGTCATTGGGCATGTCCTACCGTATCCGCAACCCCCGAGGTTGTTAAGGCTTCCTTCACAAAGGAAAAGGATGATTTTAAAGAAAGAGGTGTATTATATTTAGATCCAGTCCTTGACTTTGATGATGTTGAAATCTTGGAAAGGCAGTTACTCAATACATTTAAGGACATATTCGGTATAACCGAGAAAGAAAACAGGGAAGCTATAAGAATAGGTCTGGAAGTTTGGGAAAATATACTGAGGAAGCTTAGGAGAAGGGCAAGGGAAGTATTTGATAGATTGGAAAGGGAGAACTGGATCGGTATTGTTATGCTCGGAAGGCCATACCACAACGATCCTGGTATAAATCACGGTATCCTTGATGAATTAAACAAAAGGGGTTATCCAATATTCACCATTGAAACCTTACCGAGGGACGAAGACATAATTCACAGGCTGTTCGGGGAAGATATAATGAGGGGATCTATAGAAAACCCCCTTGATATAAGAGATGTTTGGCTTAAGTGTTACAGCGAGAATTCATCAATGAAAGTGTGGGGTGCAAAATATACTGCAAAGCATCCCAATCTGCTGGCTATAGACCTTTCTTCCTTCCGTTGCGGTCACGATGCACCCATATATCATGTGGTTGAAGAAATATTTGAAAGGGCAAACAAACCCTATTTCACCTTCCACGAAATAGATGAAAACAGACCTACAGGTGCAATAAAGATAAGGGTTGAAACTATATGTTATTTCATAGAAAACTATAGGAGTAAAATATTAATTAGGGATGGATGATCGTATAGAGAAGTATTTAAAACAAACTTACATATTTAAGGATTTACCAGAGAAATATATAAAGCTGTTGGCTACATACTTCAAAACTATAAAAGTAAAGAAGGGAGAGGTGGTATTTTATCAGTACGATGAGAGCACAGACTTTTACATAGTACTGGAAGGAAAGCTTCAAGCATACATATCCAATGAGGATGGTGAAGATCTTGTGTTGGCGGTATTCAAACCGGGGGATGTATTCGGGGAGATGAGTTTGTTTGATGGAAAGCCCAGATCCGCAACGGTTGAAGCAAAAGAGGACTCCGTCCTCGGTGTTTTAAGCAGGAAAAAGTTCATAGATATACTTAAGGAAAATTCCACCATAGCCATTGAACTTTTAAAGATTATGGTTAAAAGATTGAGGGAAGCGGATAAGATGATAGAAGCCTTAGCCTTCTTTGATGTAAGCGATAGGCTACTGAAAGCCCTCGTTACACTTGCCAAAGAAGAGGGAGAGAAAACAAGGGAAGGCGGTTACAAAATAAAGAAGAAAACCCACAGGGAACTCGCCTCTTTGGCAGGTTCTTCAAGGGAAGCTGTTACAAAAGCCATGAAGGCACTCACCTTCAGAAATTTTGTAAAACAGGAAGGAGATTACATATATATT
>JALWBR010000025.1 GCA_027037055.1 Aquificales bacterium
AATAAAGAAGAAAACCCACAGGGAACTCGCCTCTTTGGCAGGTTCTTCAAGGGAAGCTGTTACAAAAGCCATGAAGGCACTCACCTTCAGAAATTTTGTAAAACAGGAAGGAGATTACATATATATTTCGCCCGAAGCGGAGGAGTATGTTGAGGTTCAACTCACATAATGTTACTTTTACCTTGAACCTTTACGGGTGTTTACTATATAAAAGTTTTAAAAAATAGATGAAGGAGGTTTAAAATGAGGAGTAAACTGCTCTTACTATCTGGAGTTTTGGCAACCGCGGGAGTTATAGCCTGCGGTGGGGGTAAGAAGGGCGGAACTACTGATCTTGGGAGTCTTGATAAGGATGCCCAGTATGCTATAGCAACTGCGGTGTACAGTCAGATGAGTGGTAATGCTCAGGGAGCAAAAAACCAGCTCATGTTTGTAAGCTCCGTTGAACCCGGAAGATCAAGCATGTTTAACACCAGCTTGGAAGTAATAAGGATGATTATGAAATCAAACACTTATGGAACCATGCAAACCCAAACTTGTCCAAACGGCGGAACTGTGGATGTTACGATAAACCCCTCTCAAACGGGCGGTACTTTCAGTTTTGTATATAACAATTGCGATGTTAATGGTTCCGGTTTTATATTCAACTGTACCATAAGCGGTTCATGGAAAGGTTCCCAAAGTGCTCCCACTTCCGCAACCGTAACCTTCCAAGGCGGGTGTACTATGGACAATCAGATGGAAGGTGAAAAGGTAACCGTATCCAACGATCTTACATGGTCCTACAGTATTGACGGGATAGGTAACAGCTGCCAAAATACCGAGGGGATTAAGACAACAGTCACAATAAATGGTGGACCTATGAAAGTTGAAAAAAATGGCAAACGCGTTTCTTTTAGTTTCAGCGATCTTCAACTGTTCACGGATTATATGTGTACGGATGCCAATATTATATCTTGGGGTATAAATGGCTCAATGACATATGAAGACAACTTCTGTGCAAATACAAGTGTGTCCATAAATATAAGCACAAATCCCGACTTCTCTTATAACGTATCTACCAATACATGTGGTGGCAGTATGTCAATAAACAACGGGCAAGTCGTAGTTAATGCAAATACCGATTGTTCGGTTGAAGTTCTTGGTAGCGACGGTCAACCTATTTCCGAACCTACTCAAACCTGTCAGTGGTAAAATCTAAGCAGTAAGGGGGCTTGAAAGCCCCCTTTTTATTAATCTACGGGTTTAGCATCTGCAACATCATCTCCACCTTTCTTTTCTTCAGAAGAGCCCGTTTGAGTTTGACCCGCGGACTGGTACAGTATAGATCCTATAGCGGAGGAAACCTCAAGTACCTTGTCCATAGCTCTCTGGATTTCTTCCGCATCTTGTGATTCCATAACTTTCTTCGCATTATCAATAACCTCTTGCGCTTCTTTAACCTTATCTTCAGGGAGTTTGTCTTTGTTTTCCCTTATAATCTTCTCAAGATTGTAAACAAGTTGATCCAACTGATTTCTTTTCTCAACAAGCTCTTTTCTCTTCCTGTCCTCTTCCGCATGTTCTTCTGCTTCTTTTACCATCCTTTCTATCTCTTCCTGTGTAAGTCCGGAGGATGCCTGAACCTTTATTGACTGTTCCTTACCAGTAGCGGTATCCTTTGCGGTAACATGGAGTATTCCGTCCGCGTCTATGTCAAAGCATACCTCAATTTTGGGTACACCCCTCGGAGCTGGAGGTATTCCCGTTAAGTAGAATTTGCCCAAGGATTTATTGTCCTTAGCCATTGGCCTTTCACCTTGGAGAACATGAATTTCAACTTCCGTTTGGTAATCTGATGCGGTTGTGAATATCTCACATTTTCTGTAAGGTATGGGTGTGTTCCTCGGAATAAGTACGGTCATAACACCGCCATAAGTCTCTACTCCCAAGGAGAGAGGGGTAACATCTACAAGCAGTATCTCTTTAACATCTCCGGAGAGAACTCCCGCCTGTATGGCAGCACCTACCGCAACAACCTCATCCGGATTAACACCTTTATGGGGTTCTTTACCAAAGAACTCTTTTATCCTTTGCTGAACAAGAGGTATCCTTGTAGATCCGCCCACCAAGACAACATCGTCTATACCGGAAGGTGAAAGTTTGGCATCTTCCAATGCCCTTTTTACTATATCCATTGTCCTGTCTATAAGGTCCTTTATCATTTCCTCAAGCCTTGCCCTCGTGAGTTTCTTCTGGAGGTGAATAGGTTGATTGGTGTTAGGATCTATTGTTATGAAGGGAAGATTTATTTCCGTTTCAAGCTTAAAGGAAAGCTCTTTTTTGGCTTGTTCCGCAGCCTCCTTTAACCTTTGGAAGGCGGTTCTGTCTTTTCTAAGATCAATACCCGTTTCCTTCTTACATTCTTCTATCAACCACTCTATAATTCTCTCATCAATATTCGCACCGCCCAAATGGGTATCTCCCGCGGTGGCTTTAACTTCAATGACACCTTCACCACCTTCAAGAATAGAAACATCAAAGGTACCACCGCCGAAGTCATACACCAATATCTTCACATTCTCTTTTTTATCCAGCCCGTAAGCAAGCGCTGCCGCTGTAGGCTCGTTCAGTATTCTAAGAACCTCAAGACCCGCTATTTTACCCGCATCCTTTGTAGCCTGCCTTTGCCTTTCGTTAAAGTAAGCGGGAACGGTTATCACAGCTTTTGTAACCTTCTCCCCGAGATAGGCTTCAGCAGCTTCTTTAAGCTTCCTCAACACATGGGCACCGACCTCTTCCGGTCTAACCTTTTTGCCTGCATTGGGAATATCAAAGGAGGCATCACCTTTTTCATCCGCTACTACCTTGTAGGATACCCTTTTTGCTTCTTCCCTCACCTCATCATACTTTCTGCCTATGAATCTCTTTGACTCATAGACAGTGTTTTCTGGGTCAAGAACCGCCCTCCTCTTTGCAGGCTCCCCTACAAGTATTTCTTTTTCCTTAGTCCATGATACAACGGAAGGAGTAAGTCTTGACCCTTCCTGATTAGCAATCACTGTAGGTTCATCTCCTATCATAACAGCAACAACCGAGTTTGTAGTACCGAGGTCTATACCAAGTATCTTTTCTGCCATATCAGTAACCTCCTCCAATCCTTTTTTAAGACTAAATTATATTTTAGCATAATTTTGTCAAGTTTTTTAAATGTATCTTTATAAAGATTTTGCTAAGCAGAAAAAAACTTAATTGTGTATAAAATAAAATCAATGTACTATTACGATAAAAACACCCACAACAGGTTGTGGATCCATCTACACGGTTTGTTTTCCAATGTGGGCGGGGAAAAGATAAGGTTTCTTAGGGAGTTTTTTAGTAAAGAAAAAAACTACTCCTTTTTTGCCCTTGATATGGATTATGAAAAGACATTCACTACAGCAACCCTTGATCTTCTTGAGATTATAATAAGGGGGTTTTCTGCAGAGTACGAATATATAACACTTTGCGGTAGTTCTCACGGCGGATATGTTGCAACAAACTATATAAGGTACAGGGAACTGTACAATGTTAAAGAGCTGATTTTACTGGCACCTTCCTTTGAAACCCTTGCCCTTATAAAAAACCATGTTAAGGATGATATAAGCAAATGGCTTGAAGGTAAAGAAGAATTAACCTTTGAGGAAGAGGGTAACACGGTAAACATTTCAAAGGAATTTGCAAAGGACATAATAGAGAACGGCTATGAAATCATTGAGGGAGACAAGGTACACTTTCCGGAAAATCCGCCTGTTGATATAAAAATAGTACACGGAACAAGGGATGAGGTTATACCTATAGAAAGGACCAGATTGTTTGTCTCAAAAGTGAAGGTGAAAACCTATGTGGAGGTGGAGGACGGCCATCATTTGGATAAAAGTATGGAAGATTACATTCGGGTAATAGTTTAGTCTTCGGATTCAAGCTCAATAATATCACATGCGCCGTTCTTTACAACAAGCTGACATGTAAGCCTTCTGTTCTCTTCATACTCGCCTATTCTCCAAAGTGTTTCTTCCTCCGCTTCTGAAGGCTCTTCAAGGCACTCAAGTCCCCTCTTTACAGTACATACACATACACCGCACTGTCCGTCGGTGCATCCGAACTCAATACCCGCTTTCTCTATCTCATGATGTAAATCCCCCAACTTTGTACCGCCTTCCACCTCACCTATTACTTTACCGTTCACAATGAGTTTAGCCATAAACTTTACCCTTTAAACAGGTTGTCCTATCTTTTTGGCAAGTTCCATAAGCCTTTGTATCCTCTTTTCAACAGGGGGATGGGTTGAGAATAGTTCCATAATATTCTTTCCAGAAAGGGGATTCTCTATAAACAGATGGGCGGTGCCTTCATTCACATGGGCTGGCATCGTCACCGCATATTTATGTATCTTATCAAGTGCCCTTGCCAAGGACATGGGACAACCACATATCTTCGCACCCGTTTCGTCAGCAAGATACTCCCTTGATCTTGATATGGCAAGTTGAATTATAGTTGCTATTATTGGTGTTATTATTATGAGGAGAATACTTCCTATAAGGGAAGCGGGGCTATTATCCTCTTCATCCGATCTTCCGAAACCGAATATAAGCATCCATTGGAGCCAGTTGACTACCATTGATATGGCACCCGCTATTGTAGCGGCAATGGAAGCTATAAGAACATCCCTGTTCTTTATATGGGCAAGTTCATGGGCAAGAACACCTCTTAGTTCATCTTCATTGAGAAGGTTTAAGATACCAGATGTTACCGCAACCGCAGCATTTCCAGGACCCCTTCCCGTGGCAAAAGCGTTGGGCTGTTCCATGGGAACAAGATAAATGGGAGGTTTTGGCATATTTGCCCTTCTGGCAAGCTCCTCAACCATATTATGTAGCCAAGGTGCTTCATCATAAGGAATCTCTTTAGCCCTGTACATGGCAAGAACTATCTTGTCCGAAAACCAATAAGATACAAAGTTCATGATACCCGCAATAATAAGGGCAATTACAAGCCCCGTATTTCCCCCTATGACCTTACCTAAAAAGAGAAATAATCCCGTTAACAAACCTAAAAGCAAAGCGGTTCTAAGCATATATGCCATGACTTTCACCTCCTTATAAGAAACAATAATAATTATAATAAATTCCCCTGATTAAAACTGTTCCAGATCAGGGTTGAAGGGAATTGTTCCGTAGGTTGCCCCCTTAACTTTTACTTCCCTACCTTTGACATAAACCCTGCCTTCCGAAATCCACTGAATTACCTGGGGTAATATTCTGTGTTCATAATTGAGTATCCTTTTCGCCAAACTATCCGAAGACTCTCCAGGGAATACGGGAACTACAGCTTGGGCAATAATAGGACCGCCGTCAACCGTTTCGTCAACAAAGTGAACGGTGCATCCCGAAAAGAGAACACCGTATCTTATAGCTTGACCCTGAGCATCAAGACCTTTAAAAGAAGGAAGAATAGAAGGATGAATGTTTATTATCCTCAGAGGAAATTTGCTTATAAAATAGGGGCTTAGTACCCTCATAAATCCCGCAAGGACAACAAGATCAACTCCTTTATCTTCCAATTCCATAACCATTCTCTCCTCAAATTCCCTTTTATTCTTAAAAGCCTTTCTTTCAATAACCTTGTAAGGAACACCGTGCCTTTTGCACCTTTCCAAAGCCTTAGCCTCAGGATTGTCGGATATAACCAAGGGTATATCAACCTTCAGTTTTCCTTTTTCAATATTGTCAATTATGGCTTGAAGATTTGAACCCCTTCCCGAAACCAAAACACCTATTCGCACAATACAATGTTATCATATTAAGCATGACTTTCAAGTTTCCCCCAGAAAGGTGGGAAGTACTTGTAGATCCGGAAAGAAAAAAATGGCAGGATGTGGGTGAATTTTTTGAAGTAGCAAATCCCTCTGAGAACGAAGTGTGGGTTGATATAGGTTGCGGTCCTGGATATTTTGCCCTTCCTTTGGCAAAATTGGTTAAAAAGGTTTATGCAGTTGATATTGAAGAAAGCATGTTGGAAAAATGCAGAATAAGAGCAAAGGACGAAAAAATCACAAACATAGAATTTATTAAATGTACAGAAGAGGAGATACCCGTACCCGATGAATCCGCTGACGGAATACTGCTTGCCAATGTTTTTCATGAACTTTTAAACAGGGAAGCCATATTTGATGAGGTCAGGAGGATAATGAAGAAAGAGGGTAGGGGTTATATAATAGATTGGCATCCCGTAGAATCTCCCGCGGGTCCCCCCATTGAGGAGAGGGTACCCATAGAAGAAGTTATATCCTTTCTTGAAACCAATAATTTCAAGGATATTAAAGAGTACAATGTTTATCCGTACCACTATCTTTTAGAATTCACAAAATAACACCCTTTGATATAATGGAATGTGATGAACGAGTGCATCTTCTGCAAGATTATAGCAGGGGAGATACCTTCCGAAAAGGTATATGAGGATGAAACCGTTTATGCCTTCAAAGATATAAATCCCGTTGCCCCGGTTCATATCCTAATAATTCCCAAAAAACACATAATGGGCATACAAACTGTTGATGACAGGGATAGTGCCCTCATAGGTCACATGTTTGTCGCGGCAAGGAAAATAGCGGAAAAAATGGGAATAGCACCCGATGAAAATCTTAACAAGGGTTACAGGCTTGTATTTAATGTGGGAAGGGATGCGGGTCAAAGTGTGTTTCATTTACACTTGCACCTCATAGGTGGAAGATCCATGAGCTGGCCCCCCGGATAATGGATGGAAACCTTTCTATTAACATCCCTTAAATGCTCAAACCCCTTCGGTAGTAAGCTACCTTGCATAGAGAGGCTCAGCGAAAGAACAGCAATCACGGTAGGAAATTTTGACGGTTTTCATAAGGGTCACAGATTTCTGGTCAGAAAACTCGGCGAGGAAGCTAAAAAGAGAAATCTTAAAACCCTACTGCTTACTTTTTTCCCCCATCCCCTAAGAGTATTATCACCCGGTGTAAGATTCTGTGAGATATCTGACATTTACGAAAAGATAATTATGGCTGAGGAGACTGGCGTTGACTATTTTGTCTTTATAAAGTTTACTAAGAGCTTTTCAAAAATAAGGGCAAGGGAGTTTTTGGAAAAAATAATTTATGAGAAGCTTGGCTGTAAATATCTTTTGGTTGGTTATGACTGGAGATTCGGTTACGGCAGGGAGGGAGAGGTTGAACTTGCAAGGGAAGTAGGAGAAAAGATGGGTTTTGAGGTAGGATATGTTGAACCCTACACGGAAAACGGGAAGATCGTCAGCAGTACGCTAATAAGAAGATTACTAAAAGAGGGAAGGCTGAAGGAAGCAGAATTTTTCCTGGGAAGAAGGTACTGGATAGAGCGGAAGGTTATAAGAGGTTCTGGAAGAGGTAAAAACATAGGTTTTCCCACAGCAAACCTTAAGAATACATCAAACCTATGCCTTAAAGAGGGCGTATATGCGGTAAGGATTAACGGTACCCACATAGGTGTTGCCAACTACGGCTACAGACCCACCTTCGGTGAAAAAACGAGGATCTTGGAGGTCCATTTAATAAATTTTGAAGGTGAGCTAAAAGGCAGAAGGCTAAGGGTTGAATTTCTTGATTTTATAAGGGAGGAGAAGAAGTTTTCAGATGTTAAGGAATTGAAAAAACAGATTGAGGAGGACATAAAATTGGTAAAAAATAGATATTAGGAGGGGGGTAACATGTTAAGGATTATTATCATCATACTGTTAATAAACACAGCGGTCTATTCCTGCAAAAGGAAGGAGGAGTGTATAAGATCAGCCATAAATATGGAGCTTCACAAAAGCAATGTATGGCTTTACTTACTTCATTACAAAGACGGCAGAAGCGAGATAGATGATCCTTATTTTTTTCTTTCTCCTTTCGGAATGACAAACCCCGAAGCGGAGCTAAAAAGCACAATAAATCTACTTTTCAATAAACCCCATGAAATATGCAGGTTTCCCGCAAGGGCTTACTTTCTTCATTTGAAGACAAACATGCCATTCAATATAGACAAATGCGTAAATCTGAAGATGTTCCTTAAATATCTGGAAGGAAACGATGTTCATCTCATATATGTTGAGCAATATCCCTACAGCATGCCCTCACTTTTCGGGCATCTTTTCCTGAAAATAGATTCCCCGAGTTGCAAGATTATAAATTACACCGCGGATGTTGACCAAGAAGGTCTGCTTCACCCTTTCAAAGGACTTTTCGGTTATTACAAAGGTTATTTCTCCGTAATACCTTGTGAAGAAGGTATTGAAAAGTATGTAAAGATTCACAAAAGAAAAATGTACAGCAAACACCTTCCCATGAATGAAGAAGAGCTTATGTTGATGAAATTGCACATTTGGGAGCTTCTTCATGTTAAACCGTCTTATTATTTTACCCATAGGAACTGCGCTTCTGAAACCTATCACCTTGTAAGTTTCAAATATCCTCTTAAGCATCCTAAGGTATTTAAAGCCCCGACGGATATCTTCGGAGAGATGAGATCCCGACCCTCCATCCACCGATCGGGAAAGGTAAGTATAACTTACAGTGCAGATAGGAAAGCCTACATAAATATCAGGCCCCTTTACCACGATATATTGGATAAACCGACAGGTTTCCGCAGGGGATACGAGGCGATAGTCTCGGAATTTGAAGTAAGTTACGCCTTTACGAAAGAAAAACTATCTTTGAATAGATGGACGGTTGTAAGGGGAAGTTATCTTTCAAATTATAGGGATAACCCTTCCCTTTCCTTTGAAGTTTCATTAATTAAAAAGGATGATAAATCCTATTACCTGTACGGCAACATTGGTACAGGCATAAGCCTGTATATAAAGAAATTGACCCTCTTTACCCTCTTTTTTGGAGAACTCTATGAAAATATACTGGAAGGTTACATAAGTCCGGGATTGCTTTTCCAAGGAGATAGCTTGTCCTTCTTAATAAAGGGGGATTTAGGAAGGATAAAAAGGAGATTCTATGCGGGTATTGATATACATCCGGATTCCCGTTATTCTATAAGGATTGAAAACACGGGAGGTATATTAAGGCTTGGCACGGGCTTCTTCTTCTGAGAAGAGAAAAATATACACATTACAGTTCCAGCTTTCAAATAACCCAGAAGATAACATAAGAAAGGCTAAGGATCTGCTAAAAAACATTGAAAAGGGGAGCATAGTCCTGCTTCCGGAGATGTGGTTCTGCGGTTATGACTACGATAATCTTGATAAACTTGCTGATCTATCACCGTCTTTAATTGATATGCTATGCGAAATCTCCTTTAAAAAGCAATCAATTGTCTCCTTCACCGTACCCTTTAAGGATGGAAACAGCATCTTTAACAGGGCTTTCCTTTTGGAAGAGGGTAAAATTGTGGGCAAAAGGGATAAAATAAAGCTTTTTCCTCTTATAAAGGAGCATAAGCATATATCACCGGGAAAAGGAAATTTCACTTTTAACACAAAAGTGGGAAAGATAGGTATTTTGATATGCTTTGAACTCAGATTTACAGAATTTGTTAAAGAACTTAAAAACAACAGGATAGATATACTGCTTATTCCTGCCCAGTGGGGAAAGGCGCGGAAGGAACACCTGTTTATATTGTCAAGGGCTAGGGCTATGGAGCTTCAGTGCTATGTTGCGGTGGCAAATGTGTGGGGTAAGCACTTAGGCGAGGAATTTGCAGGATACAGCGGTATTTATTCTCCTTCGGGAGAGATCCTAAGCCTTTCCGAGAAAGGCGATACATTCCTTTCAGCAGACTTTGACATGAGGGAAATTGAAAAAGCAAGAAGATACCTGCCCTTGTATGTATAAAAATATTGGATAAATTTGCTATATTTAAATTTATAGAGACATCCCTATGTGAGATGGCCTTTTAGTACCCCCCTTTAGCCTTTACCCGCCCTTCGGGGCGGGGCTTTCTAAGCTTCATAAGATATTATTAAGGGCTTATAAATAAAAATCCAGGTAATTTTACCGAAAATCTGCTATATATTAATGGGAACTATAATGGGACAGCTCGCCCTTGTTATAGATCTAAATACATGCGTTGGATGTCATGCCTGTGCGGTAAATTGCAAAGAGTGGAACACTCAAGCGGAATTCGGACCCCTCTCCGATTTTGATCCTTACGGAGAAAAACCTTCGGGAGTTTGGTACAACAGGATAATGACCTATGAGATTGGTAACTATCCCCACACGCAAGTACTTCACTTACCCAAATCCTGCCTGCATTGTCAAGATCCTCCCTGTGTACCCGTCTGTCCGACGGGAGCAACCTTTAAGAGGGAAAAGGACGGTATAGTCCTTGTTAATTACGATGATTGCATAGGCTGTAAGTTGTGTTCATGGAACTGTCCTTACGGATGCCGTGAATTTGACGAAGCGGACAAGGTAATGAAAAAATGCACCTTATGTATAGACAGGATATACGATGAAGCCTTACCACCCGAACAAAGACAACCCGCATGTGTGCTTACATGTCCCGCAAAGGCGAGATTTTTCGGAGACATTGAAGACCCTGAAAGTGAAGCCTACAAACTGATAAAGGAAAGGAACGGCTTTATACTGTTTCCTTCCGCTGATACGAAACCCGCAAATCATTATCTGCCCAAGGTGGAAACAAAGGTAGAGGTGGATGATAATGTCCTAAAACCTGACAATCCCATCTTTTTGGAAGTATTGAGCAGGCACAAGGGAGGAAACCGCTGATGCACCCACCCATGTCCTTGATACTGTTCTTTCTCACCGCGGGTCTGTCAATAGGTAGTTTTACTGGAATATTCTTAATAGATCTTATAAAGGGATTGAGTAGTAACGTTATATTGATTACAAAGTTAATAGCCACAGCCCTTATTGGTCTCGGTGCCTTTTCAGCCAGCTTTCACCTCGGGCATAAGATGAGGGCATGGAAGGCTATCAAAAGATTTAACACCTCATGGCTTTCCAGAGAGGCAGTTTTCAGCGGTATATTCGGATTCCTGCTTTTTGTTTCCTTTTTGATTCAGCTCTTTTACAACACAAAGGCGTACATTATACTGGACATTCTCGCTGTAATAACAGGATGGCTAAGCGCCTTTTCTACAGCAATGATATATACATCTAATCGCTTCGTACCCGACTGGAACACATCCTTAAACACCTTATACTTCTTAAATATGTACGGTTTTCTCGGAACATCCCTTGCCTCCCTTATCCTTTACTTGAACGGAAATGTTGAATCAACAAAAATAATGCTTATAATAGCCCTTTCCCTTTTTATAGTTGGCCTTGCTATAAGGGTAGCCTATAATGTAAGAAGGTATATCATAAAATTGCCCACACTTAACGATGCCCTTAATCTGCCTCAAAACAGGGAAGTGAAAGTCCTTGATAAGGGAAGTACAACGGACAACTACTGTACAACGGAGTTTTATTATAAGAAGGGTAAGAAATTGCTCCCTTCCCTGCTTCCTCCAGCCTATATACTGACCTTTGCGGTTCCCATAATGCTTCTTATAACCTGCATAGCAAAGGAGACAAACACATCCTTTCTTGCCCTCTCTCTTATGTCAGCAACAGTTGGGTCATTTATAGAAAGGTGGTGCTTTTTTGTAGAAGGAAGACATGTACAAAACTTATATTACGGCCTTCTGTAGATCTATTTTTCCCGCTTTAAGCTTTTCAAGTGTTCTCCTTATACCCCTTACCGCCTGTTTTATCCTCAGCTCGTTTTCAACGAGGGCAAACCTTACATAACCTTCCCCGTACTCACCGAAACCTACCCCAGGTGCCACCGCCACCTTAGCCTCCCTTAAAAGCAACATAGAAAAATCAACCGAGTTAAGAGAAACCCATTCCGGAATCCTTGCCCATACAAACATACTACCTTTTGGCTTTTTAACAAACCAACCCGCCCTCTTAAGACCTTCTACGAGTGTATCCCTTCTTTTCCTGTATATTTCCGCATTCCTTTGAACTATCTCATAAGGACTGTCAAGGGCTATAATTGAAGCGACCTGAATAGGAGTAAAAACACCGTAGTCAAGGTAGCTTTTAAGATGAGCCAGATTTTTAATAAGTATTTCATTTCCAACAACAAAGGCAATTCTCCAACCCGCCATGGAGAAGCTCTTTGACATGGAATATATCTCAACCGCTATGTCCTTTGCCCCCTCTATCTCAAGGATGCTCGGAGGTTTGTATCCGTCAAAGGCTATATCCGCATAAGCAAAATCGTGAATGATCCATATACCCTTATCCTTTGCAAATTTAACTATCTCTTTTAAAAATTCCTTTTCAACACACACAGTGGTTGGATTATGGGGAAAGCTTATAACAAGAGCCTTAGGAGAGGGCATAGTTTCCTTAACTATCTCATAAAGTTTCTTTATAAAGTCCTCTTGAAAATCTCCATCCTCTTCCGAGGTAATAGGCACAGACCTTACCTCACCGCCCGCTATTATGGGAGCATAGTAATGTATTGGATAGGTGGGATTAGGGACAAGTACTGTATCACCTGGGCTTATCATGGCAAGCATAAGGTGGGAGTATCCCTCCTTTGCGCCTATGGTCATTATGGCTTCTGTCTCAGGATTTAGTAAAATGCCGTATCTCCTCTCGTAAAAATCACAGATAGCCTTTCTTAATCTCGGTATCCCCCGTGATGCGGAATAGCCGTGTACATTGGGTCTGTTGGCTACCTCACACAGCTTATCTATTATATGCTTGGCGGGAGGTATATCCGGATTTCCCATCCCCAGATCAATAATGTCCTCACCCTGTCTTCTCAGATTGTATTTAAGTTCATTAACCTTAGCAAATATATACGAGGGTAATCTCCTTATCCTTGGGAACATCCATTCATTTTTTTCCATACCTTACCCCTACCATATCAATACCTATCGTATCTTCTATAATAACCTCTATCATATCACCCTGTTTCACTTCATCTCCTCCTTTTATATAGATGCATCCGTCAATTTCCGGAGCGTGCATATATCCTCTTCCTATCCCCTTTTCATCAACAAGTGTCTCCACCCTTTTACCTATGAACTCCCTGAATTTCTTCTCCGTTATGTACTCTTGAATATTCAATATTTCTTTCTGTCTTCTAAGCTTTTCCTCTTCCGCTACAGTATCTCCATAATCGTAGGCTTTCGTTCCCTCCTCGGGTGAATAGGTGAATGTATGTACCCAATGGAAGTAACCTTCTTCCACAAATCTTTTCAATTCTTCAAAATCCTTTTCCTCCTCCGCGGGATAGCCAACAATGAATGCTGTTCTCAAAACAGCACCTGGCAAAATTTTATTTATCCTCTCAAGAAGATTATATACATCCTTTTTATCATATCCCCTTCTCATGTGTTTCAAAACCTTGTCGGATATATGTTGTATAGGTATATCAAGATAGGGAAGGACCTTTTCCGAATCCGCAATAAACCTGAGTAGATCATCCGTTACATCTGAAGGGTAAAGGTATAAAAGCCTTATCCATTTTATTCCATTCCTTTTTTCAGCAAGCCTTAAAATATCCTTTATATCCAGGTTTTCGGGCAGATCCCTGCCGTAATAGGTAGTATCCTGAGATACTATATTTATCTCTTTTACTCCACTTTCTTCAAGTATATCAAGCTCCCTTTCTATATCCTCCATATTAAAGGATCTGTATCTACCCCTTATAAAGGGAATTGAGCAAAAGGAACATAGCCTGTTACAACCCTCAGATATTTTTAGATATCCGTAAGATGTCGGAGTCATCAGCCTCCTTTTAGGATAACCCTCGGTTTTAACTCCCAAAAACTCTCCCACTTCTTTCCAGCTTTCCGTACCGAAAAGGGCATCTATCTCGGGTATCTCTTTTTTTAGTATCTCCTTATACCTTTCTACGAGGCATCCCACAACAATAAGCTTTTTATTCTCATCCACAAAATCAAAAATTGTTTCTATTGCCTCTTCCTTTGCATCCTTTATAAAACCACATGTGTTTACTATAAGTACATCCGCTTCGGAAGGTTCATCAACAATAACAACTCCGCCTTCTTCAAGAACACCGCCTATTTTTTCGCTGTCCACAAGATTCTTTGAACAACCAAGACTTACTATACATACCTTTTTCACCTATACAACCTCCAGCTCATTACCTTCAGTAACTTCTCCAATTATCCAAACATCCAACTCCATATCTTCCGCCCTATTAAGTAATTCCTTCTCTTTTTCTCTATCAATGCTGAAAAGCAACCCGCCCGATGTAACCGGATCGCATAAGAGATAATTAATATAATCTTCCAACTTTGATTTTAGAACGGGAGCTACAAATTTATAATTCTCATAGGTCCCCTTAGGGAACAGTTTTTCCTTTGCAAAATTAATTGCCATATGATAAATAGGCACCCTGTCATAATAAATTTTGGCACCAACTCCGGAAGCCCTGCACATCTTGTAAAGGTGACCGAGAAGACCGAATCCTGTAACATCGGTACATGCGGAAGCTTCAAGCTCAAGCATTAAACGGGAAGCCCTGTTGTTCAACATGGTAAGGTAGCGAACTATTTCACCCATATCATCTTCCGTAATCCTTTTATCCTTTAAAGCCTTCACCATTACACCCACACCTATAGGCTTTGTAAGTACGAGAAGTTGACTGGGTTTTGCACCGCTTTGTGTAACTGGTTCCCTCTTCATATAGCCTGTTACCGCAAGACCGAATTTTGGTTCTTTATCATCAACCGTGTGACCCCCTATTAAAAAAGCTCCAGCTTCTTCAAGTTTATCAATGGATCCCTTTATAATAAGCTCAAAATCCCTTTCGTTCATATCACAGTTGTTAAAACAAACAATTGCAAGGGCGGAGACAGGTTCTCCACCCATTGCATAAACATCGCTTAGGGCATTTGCAGTGCTTGCCTGCGCCCACAGGTAAGGATCGTTAAGCACTGGTGTGATAAAATCAACGGTTTGTATTATATAGTAATCATCCAATTTGAAAACCCCCGCATCATCACCCACCCCCACAACAATACTATCAGATGTTTTAAACTCCACACTCTTAAGGTATCTCTCAAGCTCCAAAGGTGAAACCTTTGCCGCACAACCAGAAACTCTTACAAGGTCAAGTAGTCTTACCATGGTTTATTTAATTTTATAAAATAAGCATACCGTCCCCGTAACTGTAAAATCTGTAGCGCCTTTTAACAGCTTCCCTGTATGCCTTCATAAGGAAATCCCTGCCCGCAAAAGCGGAAACAAGCAAAAGTAAGGATGATCTCGGAAGATGAAAGTTAGTAATCATACCATCAATAACCTTAAAATTAAAAGGCGGATAGATGTAAAGATCTGTGTAACCCTCATAGGCTTCAAAGGGCTTGGTCTCCAAAGCTCTTACAACCGTAGTTCCCACCGCTATAACCCTCTTTCCTTTTTCTTTTGTTTCTTTTATTATGTTAACTGTCTCCTCCGAAACCTTTATATATTCTGGATCAATCTTGTGTTTTTCTATTTCTTCAACCTTAATTGGTTTAAAAGTACCGTATGATACATGTAGGGTTATAAATGCAAACCTTATTCCTTTTTCTTTAAGCCTTCCCATAAGCTCTTCAGAAAAGTGAAGGGAAGCGGTGGGTGAAGCAACAGCACCCTCCTCCTTAGCAAATATGGTTTGGTAGTACTCCCTGTCTATTGGCTCTTCTTCTCGCTCAAGATAAGGAGGTATGGGAATCTTTCCGTATTTCTCAAGGAGGGAAAGTATGTCCTCCCCCTTAAGCTCAACGATAAATGTTGCCTCTTCAACATGCTTAACAACCTCAACCTTGAAATCATCGCCTATTTCTATAATGAGCCCCTCCCTTATTTTTTTCCCGCCCACTAAAGCCTTCCATCTATTTCCTCCCATAAAATCAGTTAAAAGTATTTCAACCCTTCCACCTGTGGGTTTTTTGCCTTCAAGCCTCGCCTTTATAACCTTTGTGTTATTAAATATGAGAAGGTCTCCTTCTTTTAAATACTCGGGAAGGTTAATAAATATGTCATGCTTTATTGTCCCCTCCTTTCTATTAAGGATCATCAATCTCGCATTATGTCTTGGAATTACGGGATACTTGGCTATAAGTTCCTTTGGCAGTTCGTAGTCAAACTCTTCAATTCTCATTTAGTCGTCATCTTAAGCATTATGGGAGCAAGGAATGTTGTTACCGCAACAACAAACACTATAACCGCATAGTTAACATCATCAAGTATCTTAAAACTTCTGCCAAATTCCGCAAATATAAGGCCCACCTCACCCCTCGGCATCATGGAAAATCCTATGCTGAATTTTTCCCTCAAGGGTATTCCCATTACAACAAATCCGCACAGCACCTTGCCCACTATTGCTACACCTATAAGGGAAAGGGAAAAGGCCCAAAACTGTAAAGAGGAAAAATCTATAGCCTTCAAATTTAGAGCGAGCCCTACACTTACAAAGAAAATGGGTGTAAGCGTCCAGACCAAAGGTTTTATACTTTCTTCAATCTTATGGATAAGTTTTTCATCCGTCCTTAAAAAAGTAGCAAAAGGTATGGTAAACCTTCTTGAGAGGGCAAGTCCAGCCGTAAATGATCCAAGGATCTCGGGTGAACCCACTTTGTGAGCAAGATATGCAAAAAACAGGATGAGTGCCATTATGGAGGGAGGAACAAAATCAAGAGTCGCCATATACTTGACAATAAAGGATATAAGTCGTGCGAGGATATTAGCGAGGATGGGGGCAAATATAAAAAACAAAACTATATGGAATATGAGATTTAAAGTTGCATCCATGTGAACCTCTTTGGTTTTTGAAAACTCATAAAGGGCGGCTAATACTACAACACCGAGAATATCATCAAGAACCGCGGCACCGAGAACTATCTGGGCAAATCTGTCCTTGTGTTTACCCAGATCCGTAAGCACCCTTATGGTGATACCTATGCTCGTGGCGGTGAGCGCGCCCCCTATGAAAAGGGAGGTGAGCATATCTTGGTCAAAAAAGTAGTAAGATATGGCAAAACCACCTATAAAGGGTAAAACCGCTCCGACCGTCGCAGCAAGAAAGGACCAGAGACCGGTCTTTATAAGCATGTGTAAGTCCGCTTCCAAACCCACCTCAAATAAAAGAAGGATTATGCCCAGCTCCGCAAGTACCTTTATTGCATCTCCGAGGGATATTAAACCGAGAACACTCTGACCTATAATAACACCCGCAGTTACCTCACCGAGTACCGCAGGGATACCTACTTTTGCAAAAAATTCCCCCAAAAGCTTACCTGCAAGTAACATTATGGCTATGTGGAGAAATAGGGTACTTATATCCATAGCTTAAATCCCCGTACTTCCGAATCCCCCGCTCCCTCTGAGAGTTTCCGATAGATCTTCCACTTCCTCAATATCCGCCTTTACGACGGGAGATATAACAAGTTGTGCTATCCTATCCCCCCGCTTTATTTCTACCTTTTCCTTTCCCAAATTTATAAGAATAACCTTTATTTCTCCCCTGTAATCTGAATCAATCGTACCCGGAGAATTAAGAACGGTAACACCTTTATTTACAGCAAGCCCGCTCCTCGGTCTTACCTGACCCTCATAGCCTTCTGGTATCTCCAAAATTATACCCGTAGGTATCAAAGCCCTCTCACCTGGTTCTAATACAACCTTATCCTCAACCGCAGCCCTAAGGTCAAAACCTGCGGAACCGGGAGTAGCGTAAGAGGGTAAATCTATATCCTTTGCGTGGGACAGTCTTTTTACCTTAACCCTTATCATTGCTTATCTACACCTATGGTCGTGAGTTTGGGTCTTCCGAGATCGTCAACCTCCATAACTTTAACCCTTATAACATCTCCCACGCTGAAGGCCTGCCTTACATCCTTCACAAATCCCGCCATCTTAGAAACATGCAACAGTCCAACCTTACCCGGCAGAACTTCAACAAAAACACCGTACGGTTCCACCCTCGTTACCTTACCCTCGTATATTTTACCCACCTCAACCTCCCTTATTATCTCCTCTATCATGGATATAGCTCCCCTTATGGATTCCTCGGAAGGTGCGGTTATATAAACATTTCCTTCTTCACCCACCCACACCTTGGCTTTAGTTTCCTCATATATCTTCTTAATATTCCTGCCACCCGGACCTATTATAAGAGGTGCCTTATCCTCCGAGACCTTGTACACATACATCCTCGGTGCGTAGGGAGATAGCTCCTTTCTCGGTTCCGGTATGGCTTCGTACATTTTGTCCAGTATAAATAGCCTTCCCTCCTTTGCCTTCTCCAAAGCCTTCAACATTATTTCCTTTGTTATCCCCTTTATCTTTATGTCCATCTGCACACTCGTTATACCATCCCTCGTACCCGCAACCTTAAAATCCATATCTCCCAGGTGATCCTCATCCCCCAATATATCCGAGAGAATAACATAGTCGTCACCTTCCTTTATAAGTCCCATAGCTATACCTGCTACATGCTTTTTAAGGGGAACACCTGCATCAAAGAGGGCTAAGGATCCGCCGCAAACCGTTGCCATAGAGGTTGAACCATTGGATTCAAGTATATCTGAAACAACCCTTATTATATAGGGAAACTCTTCCTCGGAAGGTATCAACGGCTCTATAGCCCTCTCCGCCAATGCCCCATGACCTATTTCCCTTCTTCTCGGAGGACCCCAAGGTTTTGCTTCTCCTCCGGAAAAGGGCGGGAAATTATAATGAAGCATGAACCTCTTAAAGGTTTCCCCTTCCGCTATTGTTTCTATAAGCTGTGCCTCGTTGGGAGCACCGAGGGTAACGGTAACGAAAGCTTGGGTTTGTCCCCTTGTAAACACAGCGGAACCGTGAGGTCTCTCATAAGGATGTACATCTATGGTGATGGGTCTTATATCATCAGGCTTTCTTCCATCTATCCTGATCCCCTCCTTCAATATCTTTTCCCTCATTAGCTTACTCTCAAATTTCTTAAAGGCATACTTTGCTTTGAATAAAAAATCTTCGGATACCTGATAGGTTGATACAAACTCATCAAATATCTCACCCAACCTTCTGTTCCTTTCCTTTTTATCCTTAATGGAAAATGCTTCAATAATTTTATCCCTTGAGAAGGATTCAAGGGCTTGCTGGAGTTCCTCGGGTAAATCAATGGTAGGGACTTCCACCTTGGGTACGCCTGTTTGTTCCCTCAACTTCTCCTGGGCATCAATAATAGGTTTAATAACTTCAAGCCCATAAAATAGCGCCTCCGCCAAGATATCCTCTGGTATCTCTTTACCTCCTCCCTCAACCATAACTATGGCATCCTCCGTACCCGCCATTACTATCTCCAGATCCGCCTCCCTTCTCTCTTCATAACTCGGATTAACAACATACTCATTGTTAATCCTGCAAATCCTCAATCCCCCTATGGGTCCCTGAAATGGTATCCTTGATATGTGAAGTGCAGCAGAAGCACCTGTTATTGCGAGAACATCAGGATCATATACATCATCCGCGGAAAGGGTAAGGGCGGTTATTACAACATCGTGGAAAAAACCTTCTGGAAACAGAGGTCTTATGGGCCTGTCTATAACCCTTGAAACCAAGATCTCCCTATCGGTAGGTTTGCCTTCCCTCTTTATAAAACCACCCGGTATCCTACCGTAGGCAGATCCCCTTTCACGATAATCAACCGTCAAAGGAACAAAATCAACATTTTCAACAGGTTCATCCGACATAACCGCGGTTACAAGTACCGCGGTTCCCCCCTGTCTTACCACAACCGCGCCATCCGCCTGCTTTGCATATCTTCCCGTCTCTATAATTATCGGATCTTTTCCTATATCAGCCTGAACCTTTATCATAGTCATTTAACCTTCAAGTTAAGTTTTTCCACAATCCTTTGATAGCTTTCTGGATCATTTTCCTTAAGGTAATCCAACAGTCTTCTTCTCTTGTTTACCATGCCTATCAATCCTCTTCTGGAATGTAAATCCTTCTTATTCTTCTTCATGTGTTCCGTAAGCCTGTTTATCCTTTCCGTCAATATGGCTATCTGGACTTCCGCGGAGCCCGTATCCTTTTCATGCTTTTGAAATTCCTTTATAAGCTCCCATTTTCTTTCCTTTGACAAAGGCATTGCAAACACCTCCTTTATTAACCGCCACCATAGTTTGTTTGATCCATTTCCATTTCAAATTCTTTTATAAAATGCTCTATAAAGTTTACGAGATCAATGAGGTCCTTCTCAAGGTAAGATTCATGAAGCTCTATCTTTCTCTCCTCAAATTTATCTGGTGATAAATAATATCTTACCCTAACATAGGGATACTTTTCATCCTCCGACCACTCCTTATCCCCGGGAAGGACAACACTGACTTCCGTATCCAGTCCCTCCGTTTTTTCTTCAAAAACCTCCTTCAATGCCATAAGCTTACTTTCATATTTATCAAAGGTAGCCATGGTGGAGCTATTTTATCACATCAGAGTCTATTCCGTAAACAGAAATTCCGTGTTTTTCCGCAAGATCAAGCATTTTTTCCTTATCAACCATGTAAACACTATCCGCCTCAAGGAAAAGCGTATCCGCCCCCACATCTATCATTACTTTTATAGTATCAACACCTACTGTGGGTACATCTACCCTAAAATCCTGATTATCTCTTCCCACTTTTAAAACCCTGCACCCCTTTCCCGCTATTCTACCTGCCCTTTCTATGGTCTTCTGGGTGCCTTCCATGGCCTCAACAGCCACAACAGCTTTATCCTTCAAAACTATAGTTTGCCCCACATCAAAATTTGCCATAGCCTTTGCTATGGGAAACCCGAATACTGCATCAGCCACCGCACTTTCTTCCGGAACTATACTGTTCATGGATCCTTTCTTGGATAAGATAGAAGAAAGAAAAGGCTTAGGATTTATAAAACTGAACCCTTTTTTTTCCATATACAGTATAAAACTTTTTATAATATCCGCAGGTTTTCTCGTAGAAGACCCCGCAATAACAGACCTCGCATCCTCATCCATATTAACAAAATTGTTATATATAAGCCTATGCTCAAACTTTCCAAGCATAACTATTCTTTTTATACCCCTCTCTTTAAACAAACCTATAAGCTCTCCTACCTTTCCGAAAGCCAATCTTTCCTCCGTGTGTATATTGGTTATACCTTCAATACCTACAGCAAAAACCTTCTCTCCCCTTTTCTCCGCCTCCTTTTTAAAAATGCTGGGCAGAGATCCGGAACCCGCTATTAAACCTATCATCTTCCGTAAAAAATTTTAAAATAAAACTGATGAGTTGCAAACTCATTATATCAGTTGGATGCGATTTTATAGTTTGTTTCTTGCTTGACAATCTTGATGTAAAGGAAATAAGAGTAGAAAGAAGGGAAAAAACGAGATTGCTCGGCAGTATCTTTAAAGGAAAGATAAAAAGACTCGCAAAAGGGATGGACGGCTTTTTTATTGACATAGGCTTAGATAGAGAGGCATACCTCCCCTATAAAAAATATGAAAATAATAGCTCCGTGGAGCATATATGCACCCCGACAATCGGATCGGAAGTACTCGTGCAAGTTAAAAGGGAACCAGAAGATGATAAAGGTCCCAAGGTGAGCTGTAAAATAAGTCTGCCGGGCAAATATGTAGTTTATCTACCGTGCGACAACGCAATACATTTTTCAAGTAAGATACCCCAGAAGAAAAGAGAGTTTTTCTCAAGGATATTATCAAGCTATGTTAAAAATGAAGGAATAATAGTAAGAACGGCAGCTCTAAAAACATCGGTTGAAGATATAATTGATGAATTAAATTATCTAAAGTATGTATGGCAAGAAACTAAAGCCAGAGCAAAAAGCAAAAGAACACCGGGTTTGGTTTATGAAGAATTGCCTCTTTATCTCGGATTTATCAGAGACAACTGTGTGGATCTTGAAGAGATAGTTGTTAACAATTCCGATATATGGAAAGAGATATTTTGCTACCTTGAAAATGAACTTCCCTTTATGATAACAAGAGTAAAGTATGTAAAGGATATAAGTATTTACTTCAGAATGTACGAGCTTGATAAAGTAATAAATTCCATATTCAACAAATATATATGGCTTAAAAGCGGTGGTTACATAGTTATAGAAGAAACGGAAGCCATGACTGTTATAGATGTAAATAGCGGAAGCTATTGTAAAACATCCCTTGAACACACCGCTTTAGAAATAAATCTTGAAGCGGTTGACCAGATAGCAAAGCATATAAAGCTTAGGAATATAGGTGGTATTATAGTAATTGATTTTATAGATATGAAAAATGCTGAGAACAAACAGAAGGTGTTGAGTAAACTTGCAAGTGCATTTCAAGATGAAAGTAACACCACCCAGATCTTCGGGATGACACGATTGGGTCTTGTGGAAATGTCAAGGAAAAAAAGTACACCGAGCTTGACGAAGATATTATCAACCCACTGTCCCTATTGTAAGGGAAGGGGGTATGTAAAAAGCCCAGAGTTTGTAATATATGAGATAGAAAAGGAACTGAGTTGTGTTAGAGGAGGTCACATGGAAATAAGGGTAAATCCCTTGATAAAGGAGAGGGTTGAAAATGTTATAGGTAAAAAACAGATAAGTGAATGGGTAACGGTAAAGGAGGATAGAAATATACCCGTAGATTATTACGAAATGGTTTACTTAGGATGAAAAAATATCTCTATATTTTTATAGCATTAACCGGCCTTTTGTTGTCTTGCTCAAAGGTAACCGAAGATTACAGGGAAAAGCAGGCACAAGCCCTTTACAGAGAATCTTTACAACTTTACAAAGAGGGCGAGTACGATGACGCCATCATGAAATTTAAAGAAGCTCTAAGGTACATAGATTATCTGTCACCAGAACAGATAAAGGACATTAAATATAAAATGGCGGTTTCCTATTACAAAAAGGAGGATTACATAAATGCGGTTGTATTCTTAGAAGATTTCGTTACCTATTATCCTAAAGCGGAAGAGACGGAGTATGCTTACTATCTCCTCATAGAAAGCTACTTTCATGTTGCACCGGACGCATACAGAGATCAATCATATACGGAAAAGGCTGTGGAAAAGGCGAAGGAGTTTTTGATAAAATTTCCGAAAAGTAATTATACGGAAAAGGTTAAAAATATAATGAAAAAAGCCCTGAGAAAAATAGCAAGACATGAGTATCTGATAGCAAGGTTTTATGAAGATTACGGTTATTACTACTCCGCGGCAAAGAGATATAAGGATCTGCTTATAAACAGCTACGAGTATATAGATGAAGAAGAGGTAGCCTTCAGATATATAAAAAATCTATTTATGACGGGAAGGCAAGTAGAAGAAGAGATAGAAAAATACAGAAGTCTTATAAGAGAAACCATGGAAAAGTATAAAGAGGCAAAAGATGAGGAAAAGGGAAAAATAAAAAACAGGATAGAATTTTATAAAAGACAGATAAAAAGGTGGAAAGAAATATACAAAGAAGCAAGAAAGGAAGCGGAGAAAGCCTTGCATAGATATGCGGAGATTTACGGAAAGAATAAATATTACAAAGAACTGTTGAAATGGAAAAGCTCAAGCTTATAAAGGATTTACTTGAAAACAAAAAAGCGGATGATATAGCGATTCTTGATGTATCGGAGCTAACAAATATAGCGGATTACTTCATAATAGCAACCGCTAATTCCGAAATTCACGGAAGGGCATTAGCTGATTATCTGGAGGAAGAGCTGAATAAGAGGAATATTCCGATACACCATGTTGAGGGAAAAGAGTCGGGTAAATGGATATTGATTGATGCCCTTGATATAATAATCCACATATTTACAAAAGAATGGAGAGACCACTATGGAATTGAATGGTTATGGTCAGAAGCTAAGAGGGTAAAAGTATGATGAACTTTATAAAATTTTTAATTCTTCTCTCCTTAGGTGTCTTTATAGCCATATTCAGCTATCAAAACATGACAGAAGTTCAGGTTAATGTATATCAGTATTCATACAAACTTCCCCTCTTTGTGGTAATATTCGGATGCTTCATAGCAGGATTCTTAATTCCTACCGTATATTACTATTTCAAAAACATGCAAATGTCCCATGATATAAACTTTTTTCATAAAGTACTAACCTTATACAGCAAGGGCTCATTAAAAAATTTAGCCAATTTACTAAAAAAGCATATTAAAGCAAAACATTTCCTAAGCGTTTTATTCTCCGAGGTTTATAAAAATTCGGGAAGGATTGATGAAGGTATAAAGATACTTGAGACGGTGAGACAAAATCAAAGTTCAACATTCATAGAGTATGCCTTGGGTCAGCTGTACTTTAAGAAGGGCCTTATAGATGAAGCACTTACATGTTTAAGACAGAGCGTATCCTTTGACTTTAAAAATCTCAGGGCGCACAGACTGTTAAGAGATGTCTCCTTTTTAAAGGGAAATTTACCTGAAGCAATTACAGCCCAGAGAAATATATTAAAAATAGTGGAAAAGGAAGAAGCAAAGAAGGAAGGTGATATAATGGGATCTCTCCTTGCCTATGCTTCCCTGAAGGAAGAGGATATAAAAGAAAAGGAAAAGCTACTCAAAGAATCTGTGAGATACTCCAAGAATCCTCTCAATATAACCGCAAGCATATTGCTCAATTTAGAAAAAGGTAAAGAAAATACAGCACAACAGTTATTTGAAGAATCATTTCACAACGGTATGCAAAACGGAGTAATCGCCCTATTATTAAATTATGAGGAAAAATTGCCGTATTTTTTAAATATAATCAGAGAAAAGGAGGGCAGGATAAATTTGGAAGTTTTGGCAAGGGCTTATATAGCACTTAATATGTATGAACCCCTGAAGGAAAAGGCGGATACTTTACCCGAATATATAAGGGTAATGGTAGAAGCAGGGGAGTCACATGTGGAAAAGGATAAAAGATGTTTCAATGTACTCAAAGAAGCATACCCTATGTGGGAATGCAAATGTTGCGGTACTAAATTCAGGGAGTACACACCCATGTGCACAAACTGTATGCGGTGGAATTGCATTGATATTTTAAGCGTAAAGGGGTAAAAGATATGCTAATAGACACACTTAAAAAAACAATAAAGCTTAAGATCGTTTACTACGGGATAGCCCAATCAGGTAAAACAACAAATGTGGACTTTTTGGCAAAACATCACAATTTGAATCTTCTCAGTTTTGATACAAAAGGGGAAAGGACACTGGTGTTTGACTTCGTAACTAAAAGGATAAACTTCGGTGACATGCAACTATCCTTCGCCATATATACAACACCGGGACAGAGTATATATAAGGATATAAGAAAAACCGTGATGAAAGGTGTGGACGGGGTTATATATGTTGTTGATTCCCAAAAGGAAAGGCTTGAAGAAAATATAAATTTTATAGAGGTACTGAAACAAGACTTGAGATTCATAGGTAGAAGGCTTGAGGATGTTCCCTTAATATTCCAATACAATAAGTTGGATCTTCCCAATGCCCTTGACCCCGAAATCCTTGAACAGGAAGTGAATATATTTCAAGCACCTTCAACGCAAGCTGTAGCTATAAAAGGTATAGGTGTTACAGAAACCTTTGATCTCATGGTTGAAGAGCTTACAAAGAAGATACAAGCGATAGTGTGAAGCCATGATTTCGGGATATATTGAGGGTTCTCAAAGTCTTGTTGATATTCTCTCAAACATACTTACCGGTAAAAGCGGGGTTTTGGATCTCTTCGTTAACAGGATATTCCTATCCATGGAAGTTAAGGAAGGTTTTATAACCTCTTTCAAGTGTAATCTTTTGAACAATCTTGAAGTCAACAATATGAATAAAACAAACCTGTTGACATACTGCTTCTCGGAGATTATGGACAATCCTTCAGGTTTTTTCACCTTCTCAAAAGAAAAAGATACTGGTAATGATTATATCTCTCTTGAAAAGGAGCTGGGACAGGATGAAATAGTATTACAAGCTACGCTCGCAAACCAGGAACTCAAAGAGTTATTAAAAAAGATCATATCACCCTCCGCAGTATTCAGGACCATAGCGAACCTTCCTCCGGAAGAGAGGGATTTATTTGAAGGTAAAAACACCATAGAGATAATAGGAACTTCTCAGGAAAATATTGTAACGACCCTCAGGAAAATGAACGCATACCTCGTAGAGGGTAAAATAGATATCTTTGAATTTAAAGACGAAACATCCTACTACGAAAGGGAACTGGAAATAGACTATCTTATGGAAAAGATATCAATAGATAAGATAAATATAATAGCCATCCTTGAAAGTATGAAAAGCAGCAAATTTTCCGGTATATTAAGAATCCATCTTCTAACTTCAACCGTTGATCTTCTTTATAAACAGGGAAGACTCCATGCTGTCTATCCTGTGGATTATGATGTTTTTGATTTTCTTTTGAATCCCACAAAGGGAAGTACAATAAGTCTCGTCTCAATGAACAAGGAAGCACTTGATATATACGCGTTGAGATATTGCGAAAGAAGGGCTATTAATAATGTATCAAATTCCTATATAGAACTTAGTAAGATATTTATGGGACTCAGTAAGGAAAAGAATTCCGCCCTGTTGATAGTAAGCGGTAAGAAGGGTACAACCCTTTCCTTCTTCAAGGAAGGTAATCTCCTCGGGTTTATACAAGAATCGGAAGATGGAAAACTTAAATACAAACAAAACTTGGAGTTGCCAGAGAACTTTTACTTATCCCTTATACTCAAAGAGTATGATACGGAAAACATATCCGCCCTTGTATATCTATTCATGATAAATATCCTTTTCGGGATACTACTGAAATGGGCGGGACAAAAGGTGCTGAGCAATATTATGGGTGAATTGTTAAAGCTGGATTTCCTGAAATACGAAGAGGGAAGGATCCAGCTGAGGAGATCTCCAACGGAAGAAGAGAAAATAAACCTTATTGATTTCCTTGCCTATTTGTTTGATATGGGTTCTTATACACTCGGTCAGGATAAATTCAGTCAAGAAATTGAAATAAGCTTGCACCCTTATAAGGATCTCTTTAAAATACTCAACTTTGAAGAATTTATGACAGCCAACAGACCCCAATGATAAAGGATTTAGAAGCCCCCGTTCTGACCAATACACGGATAGGAGTAAATACATTCAAAATGGAAATTGACACAGAAATAGATCTATCCCGGGAGATTAAACCAGGTCAGTTTTTAATGATAAAAACCGTTAACTTTTCGGATGATCCTTTACTCAGAAGGGCGTTTGCTATAGCGGATGTGGAAGGCAGTAAGATAACCCTGTTTTACGATGTTGTGGGCAGGGGAACAAAGCTTTTAAGCCTTTTTAAAACGGGAGATAAGGTAAAGATACTGCTTCCCCTGGGGAAGGGCACCTTTCCCCTAAGCTATGAAGAAAATGTACTTATAGGAGGGGGGATAGGAATGGCAGGTCTCACCCTACTTGGTAAGGAACTCCTTAAAAGAGGCAAGAAAGTAACGGTGGTTTATGGGGCTAAAACAAAAAGGTTATTATCTATGGAAAGTTTCTTAAGGAATCTCTTTGAGGATGTGTACATATTTACGGAAGACGGCTCCGCAGGTGAAAAGGGATATGCAACCGATATACTTAACGAACTTACGGGTAAGGAGGTTATTCATGCCTGCGGTCCTATGCCCATGCTGAAAAGCTTATATAACAGTAGGCACAAAATATTCATGTCCTTTGAGTCACCCATGGCATGCGGGTGGGGAGTGTGCCTCGGCTGTGTTATAAAGGACAAAAATAACAACTTTTTAAGGGTCTGTAAGGAAGGTCCCGTTTTTGAAAAGGAAAAGGTGATGATCTGATGTTTACAGGAATAATAGAGGATGTGGGGAAAGTAGAAAACATAAGAAAGACGCCGGGAAGCTGGAGTATTGATATCAAAACAACCCTCGGTGATATAAAGGAAGGAGACAGTATATCCGTTAACGGTGTGTGTTTAACAGTAAAAAATATAAAGGACAGAACACTGAGCTTTGACATATCACCGGAAACACTCAGGGTTTCCAACCTTAAGTTCTTGAATAAGGGAGATTTTGTTAATCTTGAAAGGGCACTAAAAGTAGGCGACAGACTCGGAGGACATTTAGTGCAGGGTCATGTTGATTGCACAGGTATAATAAGGGCCCTTTACAAAGAAGGCGATCACTGGAGATTAAAGGTATGGATACCTACCGAATTTAAAAAATTCGTAATATACAAGGGATCCATAGCAATAGACGGTATAAGCTTGACCGTTAATAACATTGAAGGTTCTCTCATAGGAATCACCATAGTCCCTTACACCTATGAAAATACCATACTGAGGTACAGAAAAACTAATGAGAGGGTCAATATAGAGTTTGATCTTATAGGAAAGTATGTCTTATCCCTTGTGAAGAATGTGTAAAATATATTGACAATCCTTATAAAAAGCATAAAAATTTAACTTAATAAGATGCACTTATTTATATTTATTCTGTCACTTATATTTTATTTGATCGCATCCTGTGGTACAGAACCGACCAGAAAAAGCGTGCTAACAAATACAGATGCGGAATATATTGTGAAACAAAAGTGTTCAAAGTGCCACGGGATTAAAATAGGAGGGGAGATAATCACATCTAATCCCGAAAAACCCACTGTTGAACTCTTGGAAGGTAAAGATTTGGAAGGGTGGCGGAACACTATTATAAAGATGAGGGATATATACGGGTGTGATATAAAGGACAATGAAGTAAGTAAGATAGCGGAATATTTGGCAACCTATTACGGAAAAAACATACGACAAAGTTATCCGTCAAACGATGAAACCCTTGTCAAAAAAGTCTGCGGAACATGTCACGGCATAGTAATAATAGACGCCAACAACCCCTCAAACATAATAATGAGAGTAACAAAAAGCCCCTTGGGAGGAGACATAAAAATACCAGCAGGAAAACAAGACTGGTCAGAGACAGTAAAAAGAATGATAGAAAAGAACGGATGCGC